>NZ_RZPQ01000511.1:0-4316 GCF_003999135.1 Mesorhizobium sp. M7A.F.Ca.CA.004.06.1.1
CCCCCACGGAGGTCGAATAGGGGGTCAATGTGAGGTCGCCGCCTTCGGAGCGCTGGCGCGAGACCCACAGCCAGTCGGAGACGATCATGTCGATCGCGCCAGCCAGCATCGCGACGTTGGTTGCATCCTCGCCGGCGAAGTCGATGATCTCCAGATCGATCCCGTTGGCGGCATCGAATTTGTGCCGCCTTAGCGTATCGAGTTCCCAACTCACGGTTCCGAACTTCAGCACACCGAGGCGAATCCTGGCTGCCGCAACGACCGGCCTGGTAGCAAGAACAGCGGCTGTCCCGAGAACCGCCAGACGCAGCGTCATGCGCCGTGAAACCATCATGACACCTCCTCCCCAGGGTTCCGCGCTGCCAAATTAGATGGCTCGTTCCTTGCTCGGAAATGCGCATTTCCAGCGCATGACCTTGAGGTTCGGGTGTTCTTGAGACCATTTCGCGATTTCGCTGGGGGCAAGGATCATGCATTGGAACAGAGTGCCGCGGCTCTCGAAATAGAGATGTTCGTCTCGGCAATTGCTCGGATTGGCGCTGAGGCAAACCGTCAATATGAGATCGACCATGTCCATTCAGCACCTCTTGCGCGTTCCCAAACGCCCATATCGGCAAGCCCAGCCCAACCAGGAGCGAGGACAAAATCACCGCTTGCCGGATTTCCCGAGGTGCCAATGGAGAAACCGGAATGAGGTCAAGCTACGCGCTCGCCGGATAGCCGTCAACAAAGACGAATGGACAGGTCTCTTGAGCACCCAGGCCTCTAAACCTTTGTACGATTGACTTTCACAACATGCCAATTAGCTTCTGAGCCACGCGGCGCGGCTCCACGGGAGAAGCGGATATTCCACTCCACCGCGTAAGGCGCATGCAGACGGATCAAAGGATCGGCATGCGCAAATCGTCCAGGGCACCCAGACGATCAATGAGGAAATACCATGCGCGCAATCGCATTTTTCGCAGTCATGTCCGTTGTGCCCTTCATGGCGAGCCAATCCCAGGCCCAGGATGCGGCGGCCGGTGAGAAGGTCTTCGCCAAATGCAAGGTCTGCCATGCCGCCGACCAGGACAAGAACAAGGTCGGCCCGTCGTTGAACGGCGTCATAGGCCGAACGGCTGGGACACACCCGGGGTTCAGCTATTCTCAGGCGATGGTCGCGGCTGGAAAATCCGGCGTCAAATGGGATGAGCCCTCGCTGAAGACCTATCTTCACGATCCCAAGGCCATGATCAAAGGAACGAAGATGGCGTTTGTCGGCCTCAAGCAGGACGAAGACATCGCCAATGTCATTGCCTATCTGAAGCAATTCTCGAAATAGAGCGCAGCCGGCCGTTCGAATTTGCGTTCGGCCGGCGGACGCCTTGATCACGCATCGGCTTGCAGCTTCTGCATGGCCGAAGGCAGATCGAAAAGGCTGTCGCAAACAAGGTCGGCGCCAAGCTCTTCCACCGGAATGTGGCTGTAGCCGCCGCGCAACAGAATGACGGCCATGCCGGCGGCGCGTGCGGCACCCAGGTCAGCGCCACTGTCTCCGACCAGCAGCGCGTCACCGGCGTCGACCCCAAGCTGTGCCAACGCCAGCAGCAGGGCATCGGGCGCCGGTTTCAGGAATGTCACCGCGTCTCCGCCAACGATTGCGCCGAAATATTCCGTCAATCCGAAATGAAGCAGGATTTCGCGGGTCGCCAACTGCGGTTTGTTGGTTGCCACGCCCATGCTTACTCCGCCCAAATGAAAGTGGGTGAGAGCCTCCCTGACTCCAGGCATCAGCCTTGTCAGGCCGGTCAGATGCCGGCGGTAGATAGGCGCCATGACGCGATGGGCCTCATCGAGAGCGTTGCCGAGCAGTGGCGCTCCCGACGCGGCGAAGGCTCGCTCGATCAATTTCCTGACGCCGCCGCCGATCATGGCCGTGACCTGATCCAGGCGCAGCGGCGGCAGACCGCGACTGGCCAGCAGTTCGTTGACGGCGGCCGCTATGTCCGGTGCCGAGTCGACCAGCGTGCCGTCGAGATCGAACAGGATCGCCTTCGGCGATCGAAGCGGCCTACCTGCACCGACGTTCATGCGGCATCCTTCCACTTGATCGAGCAGCCGATCGAGGCGATCTGGTCCAGCGGCCCGTCGCCGGTTCGGGCAACCTGCTTCATCGCCTCGAACAGGTCGCGTCTCAGCCCGGGCGCTCCGGCTTCTCGTCGCGAGGCGTCCAGCCGACCGCGATATTGCAGTCCCAACTCGCTGTTGAACCCGAAGAAATCGGGAGTGCACACGGCTGCGTAATCGCGCGCCACAGTTTGGTGCTGGTCGTGCAGGTAAGGGAAGCTGAAGCCGTTCGTCGTGGCGAAGAGCTTCATTTGGTCGAAGGAATCCTCCGGGTAGGTGTCGGCATCGTTTGAGTTGATCGCGACAAAGCCGATACCTTCGGCCTTGAGGTCGTTGGCATCGCGCACGATACGTGAAATCACTGCCTTCACATAAGGGCAGTGATTGCAGATGAAGGCCACGACCAGACCGTTCGGGCCGGCCTGGCTGAAGATCGAATGCGACCTGCCGTCGACGCCAGGCAAAACGGCATCGATGGCGCGCCAGCCGAAATCGCAGACAGGGGGGACGGCCGCCATGCTTGCCTCCGATGGAATTGTTTACGCCGCTTTCCGGATCGCACCGTCGGCCGTCTGTCGGATGGCTCCAATGTTGGTGCGATAAGCCGCCTCGGTGCCCCCCTTGAACACGGCCGACCCGGCGACCAGCACATTGGCCCCGGCCGCGGCGACCAGCGGGGCGGTTTCGGCCGTGACGCCGCCATCGATTTCGATGTCAATCGGGCGGTGGCCAACCAGTGCCTTGATTCGCCTGATCTTCTCGATGACCGCGGAAATGAAGGCCTGGCCGCCAAAGCCTGGATTGACCGTCATCAGCAGCACTAGGTCAAGCCTGTCGAGCACATACTCGATGACGCTCTCCGGCGTCGAAGGATTCAGCGATACGCCGGCCTTCTTGCCGAGATTTTTGATCGCCTGCAGGGAACGATCGAGATGCGGCCCGGCCTCGGCGTGCACCGTGATGATGTCGCAGCCGGCGTTGGCGAAGGCGGCCAGATAGGGGTCGGCCGGCGCGATCATCAGATGGCAATCGAAAATTTTGTCCGTTCGGTCGCGGATCGCCTTGATCACCGGCGGACCGAAGGTGATGTTGGGTACGAAATGGCCGTCCATCACGTCGAGATGGATCCAGTCGGCACCCGCCCGCACGACAGCTTCGACCTCATCGCCGAGCCGCGAGAAATCCGCGGAAAGCACGGAGGGTGCGATGATTGTCCTGGTGACCATGGTCGTCGTCTCCAATTCTGTCTGCGGGTGTTGGTCGCTGCGCCAGCCGGCTCCATCCCGTCAGCGCATCTTCGTCTCCGGTTCGCCTTCGAGTTTCCCTTCCGCGAACACGCGGCTGCCGCGAATGTCGGATTCCTCGATGGTGACAAGATCGGCTTTGGTCAACACCCGGCTGCGCGATGCGAAAAGCCGGTTGGCCTGCCGCAGCCGCGCCCGGTCGAGCCCATTGCGGACCGAACGCGCGTTGGAGAAATGCGGCAGCCTCATGCGGATCGGAAGATACTCTTCGAGCGCACGGGACGCCGCCTCGCTGAGGCGATAATTCTGCTCCGCGAGCATAATCTCGGCGATCGATTTCAGTTCGCTGACGCCATAGTCGGGGAAATCGAGGTGATGGGCGATGCGCGAACGCATGCCGGGATTGCTGTCGAAGAAGCGGTCCATCTTGTTCTTGTAGCCGGCAAGGATCACAACCAGATCGTCACGGTTGTTCTCCATGCACTGCAGCAGGATTTCGATCGATTCCTGGCCGTAGTCGCGTTCGTTCTCGGGCTTGTAGAGATAATAGGCCTCGTCGATGAAAAGCACGCCGCCCATGGCACGCTTGATCACCTCGCGGGTCTTGGGCGCGGTGTGGCCCACATACTGGCCGACGAGATCGTCGCGCGTCACGGCGACCATGTGGCCTTCGCGGACATAGCCCAGACGATGCAGGATTTCGGCCATCCTCAGCGCCACGGTGGTCTTTCCGGTGCCGGGATTTCCCGTAAAGTTCATGTGCAGCGTCGGGGCGCCCGAAGTCAGCCCGAACTTGCGGCGAAGCCGGTCGACCAGGAGGAGAGCGGCGATCTCGCGGATGCGGGTCTTGACCGGCTTCAGGCCAACGAGTTCACGGTCGAGCTTGTCCATGACCTCGTCGATGTTGGACGCCTCGAACTCGGCCTGCAGATCAACCGTCGCGTCCTGTGCGGCAGCGTACTTGGT
>NZ_RZPQ01000512.1:0-4307 GCF_003999135.1 Mesorhizobium sp. M7A.F.Ca.CA.004.06.1.1
GGCTTAGGCTGCTGCTGCACGATTTTGGGCTGCGGCGGGTCGAATTGCGGGCGGCGGGTCGGCAACGGCCCGTCGTCGGTCAGCGCGTCCGGCAGCGAGGCGGCATCGCCGGGTTGCTCCTGCTGGGTTTCGACGGGCGAAACCGCGATATCGGCTGACGATTCCTCGATCGGCAGCGGTGAGGCAAACGCCTCGGCGTCGACCGGCAGCGACCGCACGAGGGCAAGGGCCAACTGCGAATTGTCTGGCGTATCGGATTGGGCAAAGCCCATCGGCTGCGGTGCGATCTGCACGACCACCGAACCGGTATCCAGCCGGGCGAAACGTTCGGCTGCCGGAACTGGCATGTTATCGGACAGGCTGGCCGTGACCTGGACGGACGGCACTAGCGACGCCTCGGCAATTCGCGGTGCGACGGTGGAGATCACCGGGCGCGTGTTGGCAGTGGCGGCAGGTTTTCCGGCGTCGGCAAAGGCAGCGGCCAGCTTCATCGGCGAAAGCGACGCTTCCATGCGTTCGAAGCGCTCCTGCGCCTTCGACTTCGCAAGGGCAGGCATCGGCTTTGCCTGCGCTACAAGGCGTTCGGATTTTTCCGCCTGCGAGCTTACCCTGGCCAGCTTGAAACAGCTGGCGCCGCACTGCACCGAATGATCATGCAGAGCCTGAGTGCCGCCATTGGCATTGGCCAGCACGAAGGGTGCTTTCAAGAAGTGCTGTTTCAGCGGATCGGTAAGTGCGAGCGATCCCGGCATGGACAGCGTCTGGGGCAGGCCAACCGAAGTCGCCGACAGCGAGGCGCCGACGGAACTGAGGCCGGCCATGGTGCCGATCAACCAAAGGCCGATGGCGGTGCTGACGCAAGGCAGCGCGACCCAGCGGGCCACCCGGCCAGCGTTGAAGGAAGAGGAACGCGGAGCATCGACGAACTCGCCGCCCTCACGCTGTCCCCGGTTTTTTTTGTGTGTACTCAACAACGCCATGCAACCAATCTCGCTTCAACCGGTTTCCCCGTACGCGGCCTTGAGAGCCGCGACGACCATTCTGTGAGTGATCCCAGGTGGTCCCCGACGCGTTTGCCGCGTCTGTAGTTGGTTGCCGATTGCTTCAAAATATGGACAAAGTTGGTTAATCAATTCCTCTCAAAACCAACGACGAGATGTGGATTTGGGCCAAATTTGGCTTCGTCCACGGCCAGGAAAGTGGTGTTGTCGCCCTTCCGACCTGGTTTTGCTGCCTGTTTTTGGCGGCCGAGTCAAGCAAAACAGCCGCTGCTAATTTTTGCGAAGCGCGTTGGCGCGGCATCTGCAGTGAGGTGACTGCCAGCAGACATCGCCTGGGAAAGGCGCCTGCTTCCAGTAAAAATGTTGCCGGTCTTGCCAAGATTTCCCCTGCGGAAGGGCCTGAAGCAGCCCGTCCTCAGTTGAACCAGAGCGCAAACGTCAAAAACCCGCCGCCGCCGAACTGGCGCTGGATCTGGTCGAAATCGTCGCTGGTCACGAGTTCGCCGCTTTCGAGGTAGGGCGCGATGGCCGGGCCGGTGATCGACAGCACCAGATCGAAGTTTTTCGGGTCATCGAAGAAGCGCTTCATGTTGATTCCTAGGCCTGTGCCGGCGGTGACGCGGAAATGCGGCAGCAGCTTGCGGCCTTCCAGGAGATCCTCGGCCATGGTCAGGGCGGCGAGCCAGGCCTGAACCTGCTCCTCGCCGACTTCGAGGCCGGTGAGCGGGTTCTCGCCCTTCTGCTGCGGGCCAGGCAGCCATTCGCGGTCATTGTCGGTCTCGGCGCGGATCGCCTTCCAGTCCTCGCGCGACAGCCGGATCATTTCCAGCAAATGGCGGCGCGCTGCTTGACGGCGCTCCGGCTCGATCACCGGCCAGTTGATGAGATGCACCATCGAGATGAAATCGGCGATGCGCCATTCCGAGGAGAAGATGCTCGAGCCCATGTCGCCGGCCGGCGGCACCAGAATATCCTGCAACGGCAGCTTGGCGCGCGGGAACAGCATGTGGAACGAGCCGTCGAAGGTGCTCCTGAAATCATGCGCAAGCCAGAAATCGGCCTGCGCCATCAGGAACTCGGCATAGCCCTGCAGCCAGTATCCGTCGGCGCGGTCGAAACGGAAGGTGAGCGTGGGAACGGCATCGTCCGATGTAATGCCGCCGCGTGACAACCCGGCAATGATCGCCGCCATGCTCTCGTCCGGCGCGATGGTGCCGTCCTCGTTGAGGTCGATGCCCGCGCGGGTGAGATCGATGACCATGCCGATATCGGCATCGGGCGGCACCGACGCAAACGTGGCGGCGGATTTCTCCAGCCGGTCGCGGAACCCGACCAGGATGGCGCGGAACTGCTCGTAAGTCAGCGGCTCGGGATTGGGATTATCGGGCACCGGCAACCGCATCAGCGGCAGCATGAAGGATTGCGGGCTTTCGAAACCATGACGGTGCAGGCCGGTGGCCAGGATCTCCAGTGCGGTGAAGAACTCGCCCGCCCCGGCCGCATAGGCGGATGCCGGGTCTTTTGGCGCGGCGGCCTCAAGTACCGACAGGGCAGTGTCGCGCGCGGCCACGCTCTTCGCCTCGAACAGTCGGGTAGCCGCTTCGGGCATTGCCGCCGACGCGGAAGACAGCGGCAGGAGCAAAATGAAAGCGGATGTCAGCAGGCCTGCCAGTCGTGTCATCTTTTCCCCCCAATATTTGTCGCGCCGCGCAGATATACACCATTTGCAACGCTGCGCTTCAACCCGCCGCGAGGACGGTTTACACAGGGCAAACAATTGGGCATCGCGTGTCGAACTATCCGCTTTCCTACAAGCTGTCCTGGCTGCCGCGTTTCCTCAAGCCATCGCTGGCCGGCGACGCGCAAGACTTTTCGCCCATGGCGGAAACGCTGATCGATTCAGCGCCAAGGCAGACAATGCGGCTGGCGTTCGTCGGCGACATCTCGGCGGTGGCCAATCGCGGTGCGCCGGACTGCGATCCGGCGATCAAGGCACTGCTTGGCGGCGCCGATCTGGTGATCGGCAATTGCGAAAGCCCTGTGGTGGATAGACCAAGCGCGGCGCTGGGCACAAGGCTCGGCACGCATCATGCGATGAGCGAGTTGTTTCTGGCCGAGGCGCTGGCGGCGGTTGGTATTGCGCGAGAAAGGCTCGTGCTGTCGCTGGCCAACAACCATGTGCTCGATCAGGGCGTCGCCGGTTTCGACGAGACGGTCGCGGCGTTGCTGCGGCTCGGCATCCGCACGATCGGCCTGGCCGCCGACGGTCCGGTTGTGCCGGTGCAGGTTGGATCGCTCAATGTAGGCTTTGCCGCCTTCACGCTGTGGCGCAACGCCGATGAAAAACTGTTTGCGGGGCGCGTTTCGATGGACAGCGATTCGGCGGGCTGGCCGCGCGCTGGCTTGGATCTTCTCTGCGCCGTGCCGCATTGGGACTGGGAGTTCCGGCATTTTCCGCGTGCCGAGACGCGAGTTCTGGCCAGGCGGCTGGCCGGGCAGGGCGTCGGACTGATCGCCGGCCATCACGCCCATGTCGTGCAGCCGGTGGAAAGGATCCACAAGACGGTGGTCGCTTATGGGCTCGGCGATTTCCTCGGCACCGCCTTCGCCCGCCAGCCATGGCCCGGTCGCATCGGTTCTATCCTCATTGTCGAAGTCAGTGCC
This sequence comes from Mesorhizobium sp. M7A.F.Ca.CA.004.06.1.1, assembly GCF_003999135.1. Lineage (NCBI taxonomy): Bacteria > Pseudomonadati > Pseudomonadota > Alphaproteobacteria > Hyphomicrobiales > Phyllobacteriaceae > Mesorhizobium > Mesorhizobium sp. M7A.F.Ca.CA.004.06.1.1. The sequence goes on from NZ_RZPQ01000512.1 coordinate 3,666, forward strand.
GATGCCGGTACGTGCGGCACGATCGCATCTTACCAAATGCATCCCTTCATGCGCCTGCGCGCCGGCGACCGTGAGCGGCTGGTGGTGGTGGAGGCATTGGAGGGCCGAGTGCGTGACAAGGTCGAGGGGCGACTGAAAGCGGTCTTTCCTTAGTGCTGCAAGCGACGAGACGTTGCCTATGGGTCCAGGCTGGCGCATGCATTGTCTTTTGCGGCGCTGGTCGACCCCCACTCCGTCTCGGCTTCGCCGATCCACCTCTCCCCCGATCGACGGGGTAGAGGAAAGGCGCCAAGCTTTTGCCGTCAGCGCTCGTCCAGCAACGCTCCTTTCCTTTCCCTCCGGAGGGGGAAAGGTGGCGCTGCGAAGCAGCGACGGATTGGGGGAACCACGTGGTAATCAGGCGTGGACATTTGTTGAAGAGGCACTGCAGTCGATACATCGAACAAAACCAGCTATCATGAATTTGTCGAGGCTTGCGGGGGTAGCGGTGGAAACAGCGGATTTCATGCCGAGCGAAACGGTCATCGCCGGCATCCGGAAAGACATAGAGGCCTATGAAGCGGCGAGGGCCTCGGCGGTCCGGCAAGTGCGCTGGCGGGTGCCGGTGTTCGTGGGGCTGGTGCTGGTGGCCGTGGTGCTGGT
>NZ_RZPQ01000513.1:0-4303 GCF_003999135.1 Mesorhizobium sp. M7A.F.Ca.CA.004.06.1.1
CGTCCACATCAACCGCGTCGCCAAGGTCGTCAAGGGCGGCCGTCGCTTCGGTTTTGCAGCACTCGTCGTCGTCGGCGACCAGAAGGGCCGCGTCGGCTTTGGTCACGGCAAGGCGCGCGAAGTGCCGGAAGCCATCCGCAAGGCAACTGAATCGGCCAAGCGCGACATGATCTTCGTGCCGCTGCGCTCGGGCCGTACGCTGCATCACGACGTCGAAGGACGCTGGGGTGCTGGACGCGTGCTGCTGCGCGCCGCCAAGCAAGGTACCGGCATCATCGCCGGTGGCCCGATGCGCGCTGTCTTCGAGACGCTCGGCATGCATGACGTGGTCGCCAAGTCGATGGGTTCGTCGAACCCCTACAACATGGTTCGCGCCACCTTCGACGCGCTGAAGAGCCAGATGCATCCCAAGGATGTGGCTGCTGCTCGCGGCATCAAGTATTCGACCCTTCAGGCCCGCCGCGGCACCGCCGTTGCGGCTGAAGAATAGTCGATCTGACCAGGGATTTTGACCATGGCCAAGAAAGCAACCAAGACCATCACCGTTGAGCAGATTGGTTCGCCGATCCGCCGTCCGAAGGAGCAGCGCGCGACGCTGGTCGGCCTCGGCCTCAACAAGATGCACAAGCAGCGCACGCTGGAAGATACGCCCTCCGTGCGCGGCATGATCGCTGCCGTCCAGCATCTCGTCCGCGTCGTGGACGAGGGCTGAGCCAGAGCGCAGGAGAACTCAGATGAAACTCAACGATCTGCGTGACAAGGACGGCGCGACGCACTCCAAGAAGCGTCTCGGCCGTGGTATCGGCTCCGGCTCCGGCAAGACCGGCGGTCGCGGCGTCAAGGGCCAGAAGGCGCGCTCCGGCGTCGCCATCAACGGCTTCGAGGGTGGCCAGATGCCGCTCTACCGGCGCCTGCCGAAGCGTGGCTTCAATAACATCTTCGCCAAGAGCTTCACCGTCGTGTCGCTGGCCCGCATCCAGGTGGCCATCGACGCCAAAAAGCTCGACGCCAAGGCGACCGTGACGGCTGAATCGCTGGTTGCCGCCGGCGTCATCCGCCGCGTCAAGGACGGCGTGCGCATCCTCTCGGACGGCGAGATCAAGGCGAAGCTCGCCTTTGACGTCGCCGGCGCCTCCAAGGCCGCGATCGAGAAGATCGAAAAGGCCGGCGGTTCGGTCAAGCTGCCGCAGGAAAAGGCAGCTGCCGAGTAACGGCAATTTGAAGCGCGATCGGCAGGAGTGGGATCCGTTTTTGCTCACGATTGCGCTTTGATCTGCTCGACGAGGCGGCCGCGTCAACGCGGCCGCTTGCATGTTTAGAGCCCGGAGCTTATCTCGTGAGCTTCGGTGAAACGCGCCGCCTGACCTCAGGGCCATCAAGCGTTACCAAGCGGAGAATCAGGCATGGCTTCGGCTGCTGAACAATTAGCCTCGAATCTGAATTTCTCGGCCTTCGCCAAGGCGGAGGATTTGAAGAAGCGCATCTGGTTCACGATCGGCGCGCTGCTCGTCTATCGCCTCGGCACCTACATCCCGCTTCCCGGCATCAATCCCGACGCCTTCGCCCAGGCCTTCTCCTCGCAGAGCAAGGGCGTGCTTGGCATGTTCAACATGTTCGCCGGCGGCGCCGTGGAGCGCATGGCGATCTTCGCGCTCGGCATCATGCCTTACATCTCCGCCTCCATCATCATGCAGCTGATGACCTCGGTCATCCCGTCGCTGGAAGCGCTGAAGAAGGAAGGCGAGCAGGGCCGCAAGGTCATCAACCAGTACACGCGCTACGGTACCGTGCTGCTTGGGCTGGTTCAGGCCTATGGCATTTCGGTCGGTCTGGAAGGCGGCAACGGCATCGTCAGCGATCCCGGCATGTTCTTCCGCGTCTCGACCGTCCTCACGCTGCTCGGCGGCACCATGTTCCTGATGTGGCTCGGCGAGCAGATCACCGCCCGCGGCATCGGCAACGGCATTTCGCTGATCATCTTCTCCGGCATCGTCGCCGGCCTGCCGCACGCCATCTCCGGCACGCTGGAGCTTGGCCGCACCGGCGCGCTGTCGACCGGCCTGATCCTGGCGATCATCGTGCTCGCCGTCGTCGTCATTGCGCTCATCGTGTTCTTCGAGCGCGCCCAGCGCCGCTTGCTGATCCAGTATCCGAAGCGCCAGGTCGGCAACCGCATGTTCCAGGGCGATACATCGCACCTGCCGCTGAAGCTCAATACGGCGGGCGTCATTCCACCGATCTTCGCCTCGTCGCTGCTGTTGCTGCCGGCCACCGTCGCGGGCTTCTCGCAGACGACCAACATGCCGGGCTGGGCAAGCACGATCCTGGCCGCACTCGGCCACGGCCAGCCGCTCTATATGGCATTCTATGCGGCGATGATCGCGTTCTTCGCCTTCTTCTACACTGCGATTGTCTTCAACCCGAAGGAAACCGCCGACCAGCTCAAGAAGCATTCGGGCTTCATCCCGGGCTATCGTCCGGGCGAGCGCACCGCCGATTACATCGATTACGTTCTCACCCGCATCACCGTCGTCGGCGCCATCTATCTGGTGCTGGTGTGCCTGTTGCCGGAGTTCCTGATCTCGGCGACTGGCGTACCATTCTACCTTGGTGGCACATCGCTTCTGATCGTGGTCAGTGTCACGCTCGATACGGTTGCGCAGATTCAGGGCCACCTGATCGCGCACCAGTATGAAGGCCTGATCAAGAAGTCGAAGCTGCGCGGGGGGAAGAAAGCCAGATGAGGTTGATATTGCTTGGGCCGCCAGGAGCGGGCAAGGGGACGCAAGCACAAAGACTGGTAGAAAAACACGGCATACCCCAGCTCTCGACGGGCGACATGCTGCGTGCTGCCGTCCAGGCAGGCACCGAAGTCGGCAAGCGCGCCAAGGCGGTGATGGATGCCGGTGAACTGGTGTCCGACGCGATCGTCAACGCGATCGTCGCCGAGCGTATCGATCAGCCCGACTGCGCCAAGGGGTTCATCCTCGACGGCTATCCGCGGACCCTGGTGCAGGCGGATGCGGTCGAGCAGATGCTGTCGGATCGCTCCCAGGGCCTCGACGCCGTCATTGAGCTCGTCGTCGACGACAAGGCCCTGGTTGGCCGGATCGTCAAGCGCGCCGACGAGGCGCAGGCCGCCGGCCTTCCCGTTCGCAAGGACGACAACCCGACCGTGTTCGAAGAGCGCCTGAGGGAATACTACAAGAAGACGTCGCCGCTGATTGGCTACTACTATGCCAAGGGCAAGCTCCGCAGTGTCGACGGCATGGCCGATATCGACGCCGTGACGGAACAGATCGAAGCGGTGCTCAAGGACGCAGTGCGGGGAAATTAACGATTGCACTTGACGGAGGCGGTTCGCTGCGGTATGGCGGCCCGTCTTCCTATCAGGCATGAGCTTTGCTTGTCCGCAAGGGCAAGGCAGCCGCATTGAACTGGAAACTCCCGCATGGGCCGGCCTCCACCGGACGCGGGGCAACTTCAGACAGCGCCGTGCCCGCCTCGTTTTTGAGGTTGGCCGGCCCACATGGAGAAGGGAAGAACATGGCTCGTATAGCCGGCGTCAACATTCCGACCAACAAGCGCGTTGTCATTGCGCTTCAATACATTCACGGCATTGGCAAGCGGTTCGCCCAGGAGATCGTCGACAAGGTCGGCATCCCGGCCGAGCGCCGCGTCAACCAGCTTACCGACGCGGAAGTGCTGCAGATCCGCGAAACCATCGACCGCGATTACCAGGTTGAAGGCGACCTGCGCCGCGAAGTCTCGATGAACATCAAGCGGCTCATGGACCTCGGCTGCTACCGCGGCCTGCGTCACCGCCGCTCGCTGCCGGTCCGCGGCCAGCGCACGCATACCAATGCGCGCACCCGCAAGGGCCCGGCCAAGTCGATCGCCGGCAAGAAGAAGTAATTTTTTAGGGGAATAAGGGAGTAGGGGAGTAAGGCAGTAGGGAATGCCCGCCAGTCGGGTCGCACTTTTCCCTACTCCCTTACTGCCCTATTCCCCTACTTCCTTACGAAGGTGGAGCCGCTGGCATTACGGCGGTGTAGAGATCAACTGAAAGGACTATCATGGCCAAGGAAGCCGCTCGTGTTCGCCGTCGCGAACGCAAGAACATCTCGTCGGGCGTTGCCCACGTCAATTCGACCTTCAACAACACGATGATCACCATCACCGACGCGCAGGGCAATTCGATTGCCTGGTCGTCGGCCGGTGCCCAGGGCTTCAAGGGTTCGCGCAAGTCGACCCCGTTCGCTGCCCAGATGGCTGCCGAGGATGTTGCCAAGAAGGCCCAGGA
>NZ_RZPQ01000514.1:0-3393 GCF_003999135.1 Mesorhizobium sp. M7A.F.Ca.CA.004.06.1.1
CGGCGCCACCATCCGTGTCGCCAGCAGCGTGCCGGCAGCAACGATCGACCCAGTCACCATTGCGGACGCCGGCGGCCTGCTGGTGATGCAGCAGGTTGCGGAATTCCTTTGTGTCGACGGCCCCGACCTGGTGCTGCAACCGGCGCTGGCCGAGAGCTGGAAGCCGAACGACAACGGCACGGTTTGGACCTTCAAGCTGCGCAAGGGCGTAAAATTCCACAGCGGCGGGGAGATGAAGGCCGACGACGTCGTGGCCAGCATCGACCGCCTTGCCGATCCGGCAAACTCGTCCAACGCGCTGTCGGTGTTCAACGGCATCCTGCAGAAGGGCGCCTCCAAGAAGGTCGACGACTACACGGTGGAATTCCACCTCGATGCGCCGAACGGCAACTTCCCCTACATGCTGTCGTCCGACAACTACAACGCCGTCATCATCCCGGCGAGTTACAAGGGCGACTACGAGAAGAGCTTCGACGGCACCGGGCCGTTCAAAATTGAGAAATACACGGCAAAGGTCGGCGCCTCCTTCGTCCGCAACGAGGATTATTGGGGTCCGAAGGCACTGCCGGAACGCACCGAATTCACCTTCTTCACCGATATGCAGCCGCAGATCCTGGCGCTGCAGGGCGGACAGGTCGACATCATCAACCAGATGCCCGTGCTGGCCGGCGTCGCTCTGCTCAACGATCCGAACGTCGACATCATCAGCCTGAAGTCGTCGGCCCATCAGCAACTGCACATGCGCTGCGACGAGGGCCCGTTGAAGGATGCGCGCGTGCGCCGTGCCATTGCGCTCTGCCTCGATCGCGACAAGCTGGCCGCCGGCCTGATGAAGGGACGCTCCGCTCTGGGCAATGACAGCCCGTTCGCCGCCGTCTACCCTTCGACCGATACGAGCGTGCCGCAGCGCAAGCAGGATATCGCCCAGGCCAAGCAGCTCATGGAAGCAGCCGGCCTTGGCCAGGGCTTCAAGATAACCCTGACCACCGAACGCTACCTGGAAATCCCTGAATACGCCCAGCTGATCCAAAACTGGGTCAAGGAGATCGGCGTCCAACTCGACCTCAACATCCTCGACCAGAGCGGCTATTACGGAGACGCAGTGTTCGGCAAGTCGAACTGGCTGGATTCGGTGATGGGTATCACCGACTACGGCCACCGCGGCGTGCCGAACGTCTATCTCGCGGCACCGCTGAAGAGTGAAGGCACCTGGAACGCGGCACACTTCAAGAACAAGGACTATGACGCGCTGGCGACCAGCTACATCGCGGCCCTCGATCTCGAGGCGCAGAAGGCCGACGCCGGCAAGATCCAGAAGCTGCTGCTCGAAGAAACGCCTGTCATCTTCGGCTATTTCTATGACTATCTCACGGCGACGGCGAAGGGTGTGGCCGGCGTGCAGCCGACCGCCATGTCGCAGCTGTTCCTCGATAAGGCATCGAAGGCCTGAACGGAAGGGAAAGCCAATCCTCTAACAGCCAGCTCCCGCATGGGGGCTGGCTCCACAAGGAGTCCTAGCCATTCTCTCCTTCCTTGTCCGGCGTGTCTCGCTGTCGCTCGTCACGCTGTTCCTGCTCAGCATCATGGTGTTCCTGGGCGGCCAGGTGCTGCCCGGCAATGTCGGGCGCGCCATATTGGGCCCGTTCGCCGACCAGCGCGCGGTCGACGCGCTCAATCACACGCTCGGCGTCGATCGCCCGCTGCTAACGCAATACTGGAGCTGGATCTCCAACTTCGTCCAGGGCGACATGGGTACGTCCTACATCTTCCGCTCGCCGGTCGCGCCTTTCGTCATCGATGCGCTGGGCAATTCGATGAAGCTGGCGGCGGTCGCCTTCGTGCTGGTGGTGCCGATCGGCATCCTCGGCGGCGTCGTCGCCGCACTCAACCTCAACCGCCCGCTCGACCGCATCATCAGTCTCGGCGGCCTGTCGGTGACGGTGCTGCCGGAATTCGTCACCGGCATCATCCTGATCCTGATCTTTGGTGTCTGGCTGCGCTGGCTGCCGATATCGGCCGCATGGCCGCGCGACGCCGGCTTCTTCACGCAGCTCTATTACCTGATCCTGCCCTCGCTGCCGCTGTTCCTGGTGCTGTTCGGCTACATCGCCCGCATGGCACGCTCCGGCATGATCGAGGCGCTCGATTCCGACTACACGCGAACGGCCGTGCTGAAGGGCCTGCCCTGGCGCACGGTGATCTGGCGGCATGTGCTGCGCAATGCGCTGCTGCCGACCATCACCGTCATCGCGACGCAGACCGGCTACCTCATCGGCGGCCTTGTCGTCATCGAAACGCTGTTTCGCTACCAGGGCATCGGGTCGCTGATCTTCACCGCCGCGCGCGGCAAGGATTTCCCGATGCTGGAGTCGGGCATCCTCACCATCGGCATTGTCTATGCCGTGGCCACCCTTGTCGCCGACTTCCTCTATTCCGTGCTCAATCCGCGTATCCGTCTGGGGTCAGATCAATGAGCGCCGTCCAAACCAGCTCTCCTACACCAGACGACACGCGCCGGCGCAGCCCGCTGGCGGAGGTCTTTTTCTCGCTGCTGCGCTCGCGCACATTCCTTGTCGGTTTCGCCATCGTGCTGTTCTGGGTTGCCTGTGCGCTGTTCGGCGAGCATTTCGCACCTTACGATCCGCTCGCCGACGACATCATCAACGCGCTGGCGCCGCCCTCTTCCGAACACTGGTTCGGCACCGACCAGATCGGCCGCGACGTCTTCTCGCGCGTCATCGTCGGTTCGCGCGACATCCTGACCGTCGCACCGCTGGCAACCTTGCTGGCGACGGTAGCCGGCACGGCGCTTGGCCTCCTTACCGGCTATTTTCGCGGTCTCGTCGACGATGTCGTCAGCCGCATCCTCGAAGCCTTCATGGCGATCCCGGTGGTCATCGTTGCGCTGTTGGCCATCGTTGCGCTCGGCACCTCCAAGACGACGGTCATCGTCGTCATCGGCCTGAGCTTCGCGCCGATCATCGCGCGCACCGTGCGCTCGGCGGTGCTGGCCGAGCGCGAGCTCGACTATGTCGCCGCCGCACAACTCAGGCATGAAAGTGCCCTGCATACGATGTTCGTCGAGATCCTGCCCAACGTCATCCCGCCGATCCTGGTCGAAACCACCGTGCGGCTCGGCTATGCCATTTTCGCCGTCGCCACGCTCTCCTTCATGGGCTTTGGCATCCAGCCGCCCTCGCCCGACTGGGGGCTGTCGATCTCCAACAATTACGGCATGATCGGCGGCGGCTTCTGGTGGACGGTGCTGTTCGATGCGCTCGCCATCGCTTCGCTGGTGATCGGCGTCAATCTGGCGGCCGACGGCGTTCACGGAGCGCTCAATGACTAACTCCGCCAAGGCCGAAAACGCACTCGAACTCACCGATCTTTCGG
>NZ_RZPQ01000514.1:3403-4301 GCF_003999135.1 Mesorhizobium sp. M7A.F.Ca.CA.004.06.1.1
CGCCGTGCTGCGCAACCTCAGCCTCACCATCGGCCAGGGCGAAGCCTATGGGCTGGTCGGCGAGTCCGGTTGCGGCAAGTCGACAGTGGCGCTCACCGTCGTGCGCTATCTGCCGAGAAATGGCTCGATCACCGGCGGCGCGATCTCGCTCGACGGCCAGAATGTGATGAAACTTGACGCCGAAGCGCTCAGGCGGGCGCGCGCGGAAAGCGTCTCCATGGTCTATCAGGACCCGGGCAAGGCGCTGAACCCATCGATCCGCGTCGGCCGTCAGCTGACCGAGATTTTTGAACTCGGCGGCGTTTCGGGACGAGCGGCCACTGACCGGGCGATTGCGATGCTGAACCGAGTGCGCATCTCCGACCCGACAAGTGTCATGCAGCGCTACCCGCACCAGCTTTCCGGCGGCATGCAGCAACGCTTGGCGATTGCCATGGCGCTGGCCAACGATCCGTCGATGCTGATCCTCGACGAGCCCACCACCGGCCTCGATGCGACGGTGGAGGCCGAAGTGCTCGACCTGATCGCACAGCTCAGGCAGGAACTGTCAGCCTCTATCCTGTTCATCAGCCACAACCTCGCCGTCGTTTCCAACATGTGCGACCGGGTCGGCGTGCTCTATGCCGGCATGCTGGTCGAGGAAGGACCAACGGAGGTCGTGTTCAACGATCCGCGCCACCCCTACACGGTGGCGCTGCTGCGCTGCCTGCCGCGCGGCGGCCAACGCAAGGATCAGGGCCGGCTCGACACCATTCCGGGTTTCCTGCCCGGCATCGGGGCCGACATCAAGGGCTGCGCCTTCGCCGATCGCTGCGCGCTCGCCGACGATCGCCGCCGCAGCGAATTGCTGCCGCTCTATGATCTGGGCGGCCGGCTGTCGCGCCGCTTCCATCACGAC
>NZ_RZPQ01000515.1:0-4294 GCF_003999135.1 Mesorhizobium sp. M7A.F.Ca.CA.004.06.1.1
GCTGATCGTCATTGCGCTGGCCGTCGGTCTGGTGCTCGGCGCCATCAACGGCCTGCTGGTCTGGCGGCTGAACATTCCCTCGATCGTGGTGACATTGGGCACGCTGACCATCTATCGTGGCGCGACCTTCGTCCTGTCCGGTGGCGCCTGGGTCAATGCCGACAAAATGAGCCCGGACTTCATCGGCTTTCAGCGCGCCGCCTTCCTCGGCATTCCGGTGCTGTCGTGGATCGCCATCCTGGTCATTGCGCTGTTCTTCGTCCTGATGACGCGCACCGCGCTCGGCCGCTCGATCTATGCCATCGGCGTAAACCCGACGGCTTCCGTCTATGCCGGCATCGATGTCGGCCGCACCAAGTTCATCGTCTTCTGCATCTCCGGCATGATCGGCGGCCTGTCAGGCTATCTCTGGATCTCGCGCTATGTGATCGCGTCGGTCGAGGTCGCCAATGGCTATGAGCTCAACATCATCGCCGCCTGCGTCATCGGCGGCATCTCGATCGCCGGCGGCATCGGCTCGGTCGGCGGCGCGGTGCTCGGCGCACTGTTCCTGGGCATCATCTCCAACGCGCTGCCGGTCATCAACATCTCGCCCTTCTGGCAGATGGCGATTTCTGGCAGCGCCATCATCCTGGCCGTCGTGCTCAACGCGCGCGGCGAACGCCAGCAAGGCCGCATCATCCTCAGAAAGGTGGAGGCGTGACCGACATCCCTGCTCCGCGCCACATTCCCGACCGGCTCGACAAGCCGCTTCGTTCGGCGATCTTTTCCTGGGAAGCGCTGCTGGTCGTGGTGGCCGTCGCCATCTTCGCCATCAACAGCTTCGCCTCGCCCTATTTCCTCGACCCGTATTCGCTGTCCGATCTGACCTTCAATTTCACCGAGAAAGGCCTGATCGCCTTCGCCATGGCGCTGCTGATCATCTCGGGCGAGATCGATCTGTCGGTGGCCGCCATCATTGCGCTGGCGTCGACGATGATGGGCATGGCGGTGCAGGCCGGCGCCGGCATGCCGGTGCTGGTAGCGATCGGCATCGTCGTCGGGCTCGGCTGCGGCGCCTTCAACGGTCTGCTGGTGACAAGGCTCGGTCTGCCCTCGATCGTCGTCACCATCGGCACGATGAGCCTGTTTCGCGGCATCGCCTTCATCATCCTCGGCGACCAGGCCTACAAGGGTTATCCCGCAAGCTTCGCCTTCTTCGGCCAGGGCTATGTCTGGTGGGTGGTGTCGTTCGAACTGGTGCTCTTCCTGATCGCGGCCGTCGTCTACTGGTTCCTGCTGCACCGTACGAGTTTTGGCCGACGCGTCTTCGCCATCGGCAACAATCCGATAGCTGCGCAGTTTTCCGGCGTGCGCGTCGGCCGCACCAAGTTCCTCCTGTTTTGCCTGACCGGGCTGATGTCGGGCATCGCCTCGGTGCTGATCACCTCGCGGCTCGGTTCGACGCGGCCATCGATCGCGCAGGGCTACGAGCTGGAAGTCATCACCATGGTGGTGCTCGGCGGCGTCAGTATCCTCGGTGGCGCCGGCAGCATTGTTGGGGTCGTGCTCGCGGCCTTCATCATGGGGCTGGTGACCTTCGGGCTTGGCCTGCTCAACGTGCCCGGCATCGTCATGTCGATCTTCATTGGCCTGCTGCTGATTATCGTCATTGCCCTGCCGATCGTCTGGCGGCGACTCCGCGGAGGGCGTTGATGGCCGAGAAATATGCATTCAAGATGAAGCTGAAGCCCGGCATGAAGGCCGAGTACAAGCAGCGTCACGATGAGATCTGGCCGTCGCTGGTGTCACTGCTGAAGCAGGCCGGCGTCTCCGATTATTCCATCCATCTCGACGAGGAGACCAATATCCTGTTCGGTGTTCTGTGGCGGCGTGACGACCACGGCATGGACGAATTGCCCGGATATCCGGTGATGCAGCGCTGGTGGGCTGAAATGGCCGACATCATGGAAACCAGGCAGGACAACGAGCCGGTGGCCGTGCCGTTGGAAACCGTGTTCCACATGGCATGAGTGCGATGCGCCACATCGCCGTTATCGACATCGGCAAGACCAACGCCAAGGTGGCGCTGGTCGACCTCGCTACGTTGAGCGAGGTGGCGCTGCGCCGCATGTCCAATGCGCCGGTGCGACAGGCGCCTTACCCGCACCACGATGTCGAGGCCCTGTGGGCATTCATCCTCGAAAGCCTTGCCGGTCTCAATCGCGAACAGCGCATCGACGCCATTTCGATCAGCACCCATGGCGCGACCGGCGTGCTGGTCGACGCGGCGGGTGAACTGGTGCTACCGGTGCTCGACTATGAGTTCGACGGCCCCGACGGGCTGGCCGAGGGTTATGACGCGATCCGCCCGCCCTTCTCCGAGACCGGCACGCCGCGCCTGCCGCTCGGCCTCAATCTTGGTGCTCAATTCTTCTGGCAGCAGAAGAGCTTCCCGGCGGAATTCGCCAGGGCCGCCGCGATGCTGATGTACCCACAATACTGGGCGTTGCGCCTGACCGGCATCGCCGCCAACGAGGTCACCTCGCTCGGCTGCCACACCGACCTGTGGAACCCGTGGACGGCGGATTTCTCATCGTTGGTCGACAGGCTGGAATGGCGCGGGCTGATGGCGCCGGTGCGGCCGGCCAGCGACCGCCTCGGCCCGATCCTGCCCATCGTTGCGATGCGAACCGGACTCGATCCGCAAACGCCGGTGTTCTGCGGCCTGCATGATTCCAACGCCTCGCTTCTGCCGCATCTTCTCTCCGACAAACCGCCTTTCTCCGTCGTCTCGACCGGCACCTGGGTGGTGTCGATGGCGGTCGGCGGCAAACAGATTGCGCTGGATGCCGCGCGCGACACGCTGGTCAATGTCAACGCAATCGGCGATCCCGTTCCCTCGGCGCGCTTCATGGGCGGCCGCGAGTTTTCCGGGCTGACAAAGGATCAGCCGGAGCAGTGGACCGAGAATGATGTCGGCGCCGTGCTGGCGCGAAAAATGCTGCTGCTGCCGTCGACCCAGCAAGGCTCGGGGCCATTCCCGCACCATGCCGCGGCATGGGTCAACGCCGACGGCCTGAACAGCGGCCAGCGCTTTGCCGCCATCTCGTTCTACCTGGCATTGATGACGGCAACCTGCCTCGAACTGATCGGCGCGGACGGCCCGACCACGGTCGAAGGCCCCTTTGCCCGCAACCGGCTCTTTGTCGGCATGCTGGCGGCAGCCACGGCGCGCGCCGTGGTTGGGTCCGAGGCCGCCACCGGCACCAGCATCGGCGCGGCGCTGCTGGCATCCGATCAGCCGGCGACGCACGGCAAGGGCGAAAGAATAGAACCGCCTGTAGACCCGGCCTGGGTCGACTATGTCAGCGCATGGCGCTCGGCAGTGGACGTGCAGGGCTGATCAGAGAATCCGTTTGCCGAAAGCCGACATGACGAAGTTGACCGCGTCGGTGCCGATCCGCGGCTCCAGATCCGCCGTCAGGCCCGAGACATCCATCGACAGCAAGCCACCGGAGAGCGCGATCGCCTCCATCGCCTGGTGCGTTTCGCGCACGGTCAGCCCGCCGGAGCCCGCAGCCCAGCCGGCGAATTCGGTTGCGGTCGGCGAATAGCTGACATGAAAGCCTTGCGTGCCTGAGGTGGCGATGCGGATCGCTTCGTGCATCAGGTCGCGCATGCCCATGGCGTCGATGTCGGTCATGGTGAAGGCCGACACGCGCGAATCCTTCAGCACCCGCGCCTCGGCCGGATCGGCGTGGCGCAGGCCGACGATGACGACATTTTCCGGCGACAGCTGCGGCTGCAGCGCGCCGGCCTTGTGATCGAGCCCGAGCGATCGCGCCAGGACCGAACATTCCGGCAGGTCGATGCCCTCCTCGTCCTCTGGCATCAGGGCGGCGATGGAATCGATCCAGATCAGGCCGAAAGAATGCGTCGCGCGAGCCGTCGCGGTCAGCGCCTTGTGGGCGATGCGACGATCGACGCCGGCAATCAGCCGGACCAGCCCCGATGGCGGCCGCTCGACATCGGCGAGTTCCACCACGTCGAAGTTCATCGCTTCCAGCCGGGCGCCGGTGCTTTCCCGGGCCAGGATGCCGGCAGCTCCCTGCCCGGCCGTGATCTGCACCATCTTGCGGCCGGAAAAATCCTCGACGTCGTGCATCGGGGCCTTCTCGACATATTCCGAGGTCATCGCCAAAAGCATGGCGCCATAGCTCATGCGGAAGGCGACGCGGTCGCCGACGGAGGGCCTCGGGTCGGCATCGGCGACATCCAAAAGCAGATGATCGCTGGAGGCGCCGAGCACCCT
>NZ_RZPQ01000516.1:0-4289 GCF_003999135.1 Mesorhizobium sp. M7A.F.Ca.CA.004.06.1.1
CGTCTGCTCGACATCGTCGATCCGACCCCGCAGACGGTCGATGCTTTGATGAAGCTCGATCTGGCCGCCGGCGTCGACGTCGAGATCAAGCTCTAAGGGAATGAGAGCGCGGTAAGGGGCGGTGCCCCTGGCCCGGAACTCTAAAGGAATTGAACCGATGCGTTCAGGTGTGATTGCAAAGAAGGTGGGAATGACCCGCATCTACAACGATGCCGGGGAACATGTTCCCGTCACCGTTCTCCTGATGGAGAACTGCCAGGTCGTGGCCCAGCGCACGCAAGAGAAGAATGGCTACACCGCCGTTCAGCTCGGCGTTGGCCTTGCCAAGGTGAAGAACACGTCGAAGGCGATGCGCGGCCATTTCGCGACCGCTTCCGTCGAGCCGAAGGCGAAGGTCGCCGAGTTCCGCGTCTCCGCCGACAACATGATCGATGTCGGCGCCGAGATCACCGTCGAGCACTTCGTCGCCGGCCAGAAGGTCGATGTGACGGGCACGACGATCGGCAAGGGCTTCCAGGGCGTCATCAAGCGCCACCACATGGGCGGTGGCCGTGCAACGCACGGTAACTCGGTTTCGCACCGGACGCACGGTTCGACCGGCCAGCGCCAGGACCCGGGCAAGGTGTTCAAGGGCAAGCATATGGCTGGCCACATGGGCGACACCCGCGTCACCACGCAGAATGTCGAGATCGTATCGACCGACGCCGACCGCGGCCTGATCCTGATCCGCGGTGCGGTTCCCGGATCGAAGGGCGCCTGGATCCTGGTCCGCGATGCGGCCAAGGTGGCACTGCCGGCCAATGCGCCGAAGCCTGCCGCGATCCGCGCCGTTGCTGCCGAAAGTGGCGCCAAGAACGAGGCTCCGGCCACAGAGGGAGCGGAATAATGGATCTCAAGATCACAACGCTGGGCGGCAAGGACGCCGGCAAGGTGGAACTCTCCGACGAGATTTTCGGCCTTGATCCGCGCGAAGACATCCTGCAGCGCGTCGTGCGCTGGCAGCTTGCCAAGAAGCAGCAGGGCACGCACAAGACCAAGGGTCGCGCCGAGATCGCGCGCACCGGCGCCAAGATGTACAAGCAGAAGGGTACGGGTCGCGCCCGTCACCATTCGGCACGCGCTCCGCAGTTCCGCGGCGGCGGCAAGGCCCACGGCCCGGTCGTTCGCAGCCACGAGCACGAACTGCCGAAGAAGGTTCGTGCTCTCGGCCTCAAGCATGCTCTCTCGGCCAAGGCCAAGAGCGCGTCGATCATCATCATCGACGAGCTGAAGCTGACCGAGGCCAAGACGAAGGCGCTGATCGCGAATTTCGCGACGCTGGGCCTGACCAACGCTTTGCTGATCGGCGGCGCCGAGCTTGACAAGAACTTCAAGCTGGCGGCGACGAACATCCCCAACATCGACGTGCTGCCCATCCAGGGCATCAACGTCTACGACATTCTGCGCCGCGGCACGCTGGTCCTTTCGAAGGCCGCCGTCGAGGCTCTCGAGGAGCGTTTTAAATGACCGACCTTCGTCATTACGACGTGATCGTCTCGCCGGCGATCACCGAAAAGTCGACCATGGCCTCCGAGCAGAACAAGGTCGTCTTCAACGTCGCCAAGAAGGCGTCGAAGCCGGAAATCAAGGCCGCCGTCGAAGCGCTGTTCGGCGTCAAGGTGATGGCCGTGAACACGCTTGTCCGCAAGGGCAAGATCAAGCGCTTCCGTGGCACGGTTGGCCGCCAGAGCGACGTCAAGAAGGCGGTTGTGACGCTGGCCGATGGTCAGTCGATCGACGTCGCGACGGGTCTCTGAGCAAGGCCGCGAGGACAGAACAATGGCACTGAAAAAATTCAACCCGGTAACGCCCAGCACCCGTCAGCTGGTCATCGTCGACCGCTCGGGTCTTTACAAGGGCAAGCCCGTCAAGGGTCTGACCGAAGGCCTGACCAAGTCGGGCGGCCGCAACAATCACGGTCGCATCACCGCCCGCTTCATCGGCGGTGGTCACAAGCGTTCGTACCGCATCATCGACTTCAAGCGCCGCAAGTTCGACGTCGTCGGCACGGTCGAGCGCATTGAATACGATCCGAACCGCACCGCCTTCATCGCGCTGATCAAGTATGACGATGGCGAGCTGTCCTACATCATCGCTCCGCAGCGTCTGGCTCCCGGCGACAAGATCGTCTCCGGTGAATCGGTAGATGTGAAGCCGGGCAATGCGATGCCGCTGGCTTCGATGCCGGTCGGCACCATCGTCCACAACATCGAGCTGAAGCCGGGCAAGGGCGCTCAGGTCGCCCGTTCGGCAGGTGGTTACGGTCAGCTAGTCGGTCGTGACCAGGGCATGGCGATCCTGCGCCTCAATTCGGGCGAGCAGCGTGTCGTTCACGGCTCCTGCATGGCCACTGTCGGCGCCGTGTCCAATCCGGACCACGGCAACATCAATGACGGCAAGGCCGGTCGCACGGTTTGGCGTGGCAAGCGCCCGCACAATCGCGGCGTGACCATGAACCCGGTCGACCATCCGCACGGCGGCGGTGAAGGCCGCACCTCGGGTGGCCGCCATCCGGTTTCGCCCTGGGGCAAGCCGACCAAGGGCAAGAAGACGCGGTCCAACAAGGCGACCGACAAGTTCATCCTGCGCTCGCGCCATCAGCGCAAGAGCTAAGAAGAGGTAACGCCAAGTGACTCGTTCGATTTGGAAAGGCCCCTTCATTGACGGCTACCTTCTCAAGAAGGTGGACAAGGTTCGTGAAGGTGGTCGCAATGAGGTGATCAAGATGTGGAGCCGTCGCTCCACCATCCTGCCGCAGTTCGTCGGCTTCACCTTCGGTGTCTACAACGGCCAGAAGCATGTTCCCGTCTCGGTGAACGAGGACATGGTCGGTCACAAGTTCGGTGAATTCGCTCCGACCCGGACCTATTACGGTCACGGCGCGGATAAGAAGGCGAAGAGGAAATAATCATGGGCAAGGCCAAAGCTCCGCGCAGGCTTGCTGATAACGAAGCGCGCGCCGTATTGCGCACGATCCGTATCAGCCCGCAGAAGCTGAACCTCGTTGCCGCGCTGATCCGCGGCAAGAAGGTCGCGACAGCGCTTTCCGATCTCGAATTCTCGGCCAAGCGGATTTCCGGCACGGTCAAGAAGACGCTGGAATCGGCAATCGCCAACGCGGAAAACAACCACGACCTGGATGTCGATGCACTGATCGTGGCGGAAGCCTATGTCGGCAAGTCGATCGTCATGAAGCGGTTCCATGCCCGTGGCCGCGGTCGCGCCAGCCGTATCGAGAAGCCGTTCTCGCACCTCACGATCGTCGTTCGTGAAGTCGAAGAAAAAGGGGAGGCCGCATAATGGGCCAGAAAGTCAATCCGATCGGTCTTCGCCTCGGCATCAACCGCACCTGGGATTCGCGCTGGTTCGCGAACACCGGCGAGTACGGCAAGCTGCTGCATGAGGACATCAAGATCCGCAAGTATCTCGAGAAGGAGCTCAAGCAGGCTGCCATCTCGAAGGTCGTGATCGAGCGTCCGCACAAGAAGTGCCGCGTCACCATCCACGCCGCGCGCCCGGGTCTGATCATCGGCAAGAAGGGCGCCGACATCGAGAAGCTTCGCAAGAAGCTGATGGAGATGACGAAGTCCGAGACGCACCTCAACATCGTTGAAGTGCGCAAGCCGGAAATCGACGCGACCCTGGTCGCCCAGTCGATCGCCCAGCAGCTCGAGCGTCGTATCGCGTTCCGCCGCGCCATGAAGCGTGCCGTTCAGTCGGCGATGCGCCTCGGGGCCGAAGGCATCCGCATCAACTGCGCCGGCCGCCTCGGCGGCGCCGAGATCGCGCGCATGGAATGGTATCGCGAAGGCCGCGTGCCGCTGCATACGCTGCGTGCGGACGTCGACTACGGTACGGCCGAAGCGCACACGGCTTATGGCATCTGCGGCGTCAAGGTCTGGGTGTTCAAGGGCGAAATCCTTGAGCATGACCCGATGGCTTCGGAGCGTCGGGCCAGCGAAAGCGATGCAGCGCATGGCGGTGGTGGTGATCGCGAACGCGGTCGTCGTCGCGAAAACGCCTGAGACATTTAGGAATTTGGAGTTAGAACGATGCTGCAGCCAAAGCGCACAAAGTTCCGCAAGCAGTTCAAGGGCCGTATCCATGGTACCGCAAAGGGCGGCACCAACCTGGATTTCGGTGGTTTCGGGCTGAAGGCGCTTGAGCCGAACCGCGTCACCGCACGTGAGATCGAGGCGGCCCGCCGCGCGATCACGCGTGAAATGAAGCGCGCTGGTCGCGTCTGGATC
>NZ_RZPQ01000517.1:0-4275 GCF_003999135.1 Mesorhizobium sp. M7A.F.Ca.CA.004.06.1.1
TGATCGTTAATAGCCCATCATGATGATTTTGAGTCATCTTATCTTTGATCTTATTGCGCGTGAATCATCGCGTCGCTTCCCATAGATGATTTTTGAGCGCCGGGACGGCGCCGGCGGCACACCGGACCGCGGAAGTCTCCGACCTTGCGAGAAGGAATTCATCCATGAATGCGATCTCACGCAGAAGCCTGTTGGCGCGTGGCGGCCTTTTGCTGGCGGCGGGCGCCGCCGCGGTGAACACGCCGGTTCACGCACTGGCGGCCAACCGGCAAGCGCGGTCCGGCAACTTCAAGTCCATCAACATGGCCATGGAACAGGCGGTGCGCGACGGGATCGTCGCCGGCGTCGTTGCCACCGCGGCAGGACCAGACAGCATGATCTACGAAGGAACCTTCGGAAAGGCCAGTACGGCCACCGGAGCAACGATGCGCGCTGATACGGTATTTTGGCTGTTGTCCATGACGAAGGCCTTCACCGCCACGGCCTGCATGCAGCTAATCGAGCAGGGCAGGATCAATCCCGAGGACGATGCGGCGAAATATCTGCCGGAACTCGCCAATCCGATGGTGCTGGAGGGCTTCGACGGCCACGGCCAGCCGCGCCTGCGCCCGGCCAAGCTGGCCATCAAGGTGCGTCACCTGCTCACACACACCTCCGGCTATACCTATTCGATCTGGAGCGATGCACTAACCCGCTACGAGAACGTCACCGGCATGCCGGACATCGCCACGTGCAAGAACGGCGCCTTTCTGGCACCGCTCGAATTCGATCCCGGCGAACGCTGGCAATACGGCATTAGCATGGACTGGGTCGGAAAGCTGGTTGAGGCGGTCAGCGACCAGTCTCTGGAAGTCTATTTCCGCGAGAACATCTTCGCCCCGCTCGGCATGACCGATTCAGGCTTCCTGATCGGAAGCAAGCAGAAGGCCAGGGTCGCCACCTTCCACAACCGTCGCGAAGACGGCGGCCTGACGCCCGCGCCCTTCGAAATGCCCCAGCGGCCGGAATTCTTCATGGGCGGCGGCGGCGGCTTCAGTACGCCGCGCGACTACATGGCCTTCCTGCGGATGCTGCTGAACGGAGGCACTCATAAAGGCGTACGGGTGCTGAAGCCGGAAACGGTCGCGTCGATGATGCGCAACCAGATCGGCGACCTCGACGTCCATGCCATGAGGACTGCCCAGCCTGCCTATTCGCAGAGCTTCGACCAGTTTCCCGACGAGCCCCACAAGTGGGGATATTCGTTCGACATCAACACGCTGCCCGGTCCGAACGGTCGGTCGGCAGGCAGCATTTCCTGGGCCGGCCTGCTCAACTGCTATTTCTGGCTCGACCCGGTCAGGAAGGTGACCGGCGCCATCTTCACCCAGCTCCTGCCCTTCTACGACCAAAAGGTCGTGAAGCTCTACGGCACATTCGAGCGCGGCCTCTACGACGGCCTCGCCTGATCCATCCCGATTTCAACACAAGGAGACATATCATGTATGCGATTACAGGAATAACTGGCAAGGTCGGCGGCGCGCTGGCGAAAGCCCTGATCGAAGCCGGAGAACCGGTCCGTGCGGTGCTGCGCGATCCCGCCAAGGCGGAAATCTGGCGCAAGCGCGGGTGTGAAATCGCCTTCGCCGAGATGGGCGCCGCCGCCCAGCTTGCTGCCGCCTTCAAGGGCGCCACTGGCGTTTTCATTCTGCCGCCGTCGGAATTCGACCCTGCGCCCGGCTATCCGGAAGCGGCCAAGCAGAATGAGGTGCTGACGACCGCTCTCCTTGCTGCGCGCCCGGAAAGGGTCGTCTGCCTCTCCACCATCGGCGCCGACGGGGAAGTGGACAATCTGTTGAGCCAACGGGCGATGCTGGAAGAAGCCCTCGGCGAGCTCGATTTTCCCGTCACCTTCCTGCGGCCCGGCTGGTTCATGGAAAATGCGGCCTGGGACGTCGCGCCGGCCCGCGACGAAGGCGTGCTGCACAGCTTCCTCCAGCCGGCTGACAAGACCTTCGCCATGGTGGCGACGCAGGATATCGGCCGGCTTGCCGCCGATCTGATCCGCGAGGGGTGGACCGGCAAGCGGGTCGTGGAACTTGAAGGCCCGTCGCGGGTCTCGCCCAACGATCTCGCCAATGCCTTCGCGTCGGCACTCGGGCATCCGGTGCGGGTGGAGATCGTCCCGCGGGAAAGCTGGGAGGGCCTGTTCCGTGCCCAGGGTACGCGTAACCCACAGCCGCGCATGCGCATGCTCGACGGCTTCAACGAAGGCTGGATCGACTTCAAAGATAACGGACAGAACAGCGTCAAAGGCAAGACACCTCTTGTGGAGGTGATCGCGGCGCTTGTCCGGCAAGCCGCCGCGACCGAGGCCGTTTGATTCCACCCTGAAAACACAGCAGACGGCACGGACATCCGCCGCCGCCCCCCTCGCAACCTGAAAGGAACTATGATGGAACGGCCGTGTAACGAGAATGCGGACACACGACCAACTGGTGCCCCCGAAATTGGCCGAAGCGACCCTTATCGGGGCTATGCTGGAAACAAAGGCTGCCGGCCTAGCTCCTGCGGCTCGGATCGCTATCGGCGCCGTAACCGGCCGTCCTGCACCGACGCTGGGGCGGCCGTCTTCCGTAACGGACGTTCAGCCCGCAGGCCGCGAGTGGGCCGGTCACGGCGCTGTCCAGACGGGGCGCGCCTATCGACGCAGGCGCTTCCTTGCACGTTCAAGGATTTCCTCCGATAGTGGCGTCCCCGACGCGATTCGGGCCAAGGTCATTGCGCCGATCATGGTGGCGTAGTCCACCATGGCTTCGCCGCGGGCCTCCCCAGAAAATCGATCTTCGACCAGCGCGTCGATCATCTCTTCGACGACAGCCACCGCCGCCGCCCGCGTCTTACCTGAGGACCGGGCAGCTTCGCTCCCCAACGCCGCCATTGGACAGGTAGGCGTACCCGCATCGCGATGCTCAGGGGACAGGTAGCGGTCCAACGCAGCGTTCCGCCCCTTTTCTGCCCGGACCTTCCCGAGCATGTCCGCAGATGCGTTGCCCGCAGCGACGAGCGCCTCGGCTATCAGCTGCTCCCTGTTGCGAAAATGCTTGTAGAAGCCGCCGTGGGTGAGGCCGGCGGCAGCCATAACGTCCGAGAGACTGGCCCCGGCGATGCCCGTGCGCCGGATGCAGTCTGCGGCCGCGGTGACGATGGCGCGCCGGGTTTCAGCGGCTTCCTTGTTTGACTTCCTCAACGACGCTTCCTCGCTACCGCTCACGAACGAGCCTTGACAGGTTAGATGTTATATGACATCCAAATAGATGTCATGCAACATCTAACTGATTACTAATGAGAGGAGAGGCTCATGCTGAACCAGCAGACCAGAGCCATCGATGCCAATGTGCCAGAAGCGGTAGAACTCACACGGCTGGGCGTGTCGGGCGCGGCGGAAGCCATTCGCCGGGGCGAGATCAGCGCCGAAAACTATGTTTCTGCCCTTCTCGCCAAGGCGCGGCGGAAAGAGGGCCTGAGAGCTTTCATCACCCTGGACGAGCCTGGCGCCCTCTCCGCAGCCCGCGAAGCCGACAAGGCCCGCGCCAAGGGCGTGAACGCGCCGCTGCTCGGTGTTCCCCTCGGCATCAAGGACAGCTATCTCACGGCCGGCTTGCGCACGACGCTGGGAGTCGGTTCGCTCAGAGACTTCCAGCCAACTGAGGACGCGGACGCCATTGCGACGCTCAAGGCGGCGGGCGCGATCGTGCTTGGGAAGACCAACCTGGTCGAACTTTCCTATGGTTTGACAGGCGACAACGGCCCTTATGGCCAGGTCGGAAACCCGCATGCGCCCGACCATGTAACCGGCGGTTCGTCGAGCGGTTCGGCGGCGGCGGTCGCCGCCGGCCTCGCTCCGGCGACGCTGGGCGGGGACACGATCGGGTCAATCCGCGTCCCCGCCTCCCTATGCGGCGTCGTGGGGTTCAAGCCGACAACCCGCCGCTGGCCGCGCGCAGGGGTCGCGCCGATCTCTCACACACTCGATACGACGGGGGTCTTCGCCCGAAGCGTCGAGGATTGCGTCCTGATCGATCAGGTCGTCACCGGTGCGCCGGCGGCGGAGCTGGACTCTCGCGCCGATCTCAAGGGGACCCGTTTCGCCTTTGCGCCGCGCCAGTACCTGAACCCAGTGGACCCCGAGGTCGAGGCGCGGTTCCGCAACACGCTCCTGCGCCTCGCCGAGGCGGGGGCCGAAATCGGCGAGATCGATCTCGGTGGGGACTTCCAGGCGCTGGCCCTTCGGAC
>NZ_RZPQ01000518.1:0-4271 GCF_003999135.1 Mesorhizobium sp. M7A.F.Ca.CA.004.06.1.1
CACCCGAATAGACCCCTACTGCCTACTGCCTACTGCCTACTGCCTACTGCCTACTGCCTACTGCCTACTGCCTACTGTTAGCCCAAATCACGGAGCACCACTATGACGATCGCCTTCATCGGCCTAGGGAACATGGGCAATCCGATGGCCGCCAACCTGGTCAAGGCGGGGCATGCGGTGAATGGTTTCGACCTTGTGCCGGAGAACCTCAACGTCGCCAAAGAACAAGGCGTGACGATCATGGCGAATGCCTTGGCCGCGGTGAAGGATGCCGACGTGGTGATCACCATGTTGCCTGCGGGCAAGCATGTGCTGTCGGTCTATGAGGACATAGCGCTCAAGGCGAAAAAGGGCGCACTATTCATCGATTCCTCGACCATCGACGTCGAGTCAGCCCGCAAGGCCCATGCCGTCGCCAGGAAGCACGGGCTGTCGTCGATCGATGCACCGGTCTCGGGCGGCACCGGCGGTGCCGCGGCCGGCACGCTGACCTTCATGGCCGGAGGCTCCGATGACGCCTTTGCAACTGCCGAGCCGATCCTGAAGCCGATGGCCGGTCGCATCGTCCATTGCGGCGGCGACGGCGCCGGCCAGGCGGCAAAGATCTGCAACAACATGATCCTCGGCATTTCGATGATCGGTGTCGCCGAAGCCTTCGTGCTGGCGGAAAAGCTCGGCCTGTCACACCAGGCGCTGTTCGACGTCGCCTCGACCTCCTCCGGCCAGTGCTGGTCCTTGACCACCTACTGCCCGGTGCCCGGGCCGGTGCCGACTTCGCCCGCAAACAGGGACTACAACCCAGGATTTGCAGCGGCACTGATGCTGAAAGACCTGAAATTGTCCCAGGAAGCCGCGCATGGTGCGGGTGCTGTAACGCCGCTTGGTGCCGAAGCAGCCCAGCTCTATGCCTTGTTCAACGCCCAGGGACATGGCGGGGTCGATTTCTCCGGCATAATTAATTTTCTCAGGGGTAACCCAGCGTAACCCCCGGATTTTTCCGGTTTCCTTGGGTGGAAAAAGTGCAAATTTAGATTTGCTTAAGCTCTCGATAACTCCGCGGTAACGATGTCCCTATAAAACGGACTGCGAGGCGGACATATCTCATCCGCCCGGCGCTCCGGATCAGGTCTCGCGTACCGGAGCCCGTAAGTTTCGACAAGTGCCATAAGTTTCGCAAAGTGTTTGCGTAGCGAAGCGCCATGCGTATCTGGCAAAGCCGCGTTCCTGATGGAGCGCGGTTTTTGCATTTTGCCCTGCAGCACGTTTTGAGACATCGATAACCCGGAACTGTACTCCGGGATGCCTCACATGCGCCCGCGGGCGCCTTCCGGATCATAGGGCGAGTCGGCGATCACCTTGGCCGCGCGGCGCTCGCCGAGGATGGACACCTCGAGCTCGGTGCCGGGCGACACAAGTGCCAGGGGCAACAGCGCAAGTGCGATGTCGTGACCGAAAGTGTAGGAGTAGCCCGCCGAGGTGATGTGGCCGACGAGCTCGCCTTCGCGGTAAACGCCCTCGAAGGCGAACGCGCTCGCACCATCCGTATCGATCGACAACGTGGCGATCCGGCGTGTCACCTGCTTCTGTTTTGCGACCAGTGCCGCGCGGCCGATGAAGTCCCCTTTGTCGAGGCTGATGAATCGGTCGAGGCCGCTTTCCCAGGCTGACAATTCGGGGTTCATGTCGCGATACATGGCGCGGTAGGATTTATCGAGACGAAGCGATTCCAGCGCTTGAAGTCCGGCCAGCCTCAGCCCGTGTGCCTCTCCCGATGCCAGGAGCGCATCCAGCAAATGCCGCTGATAGCAGAGAGGATGATAGAGTTCCCATCCCAGTTCGCCCGAATAGTTGACGCGCAGGAGCCGTACGTCGCTGGCCATGCCGACGGTGCCGGACTGCACGCTGAACCATGGAAAGGCTTCATTGGAGAGGTCGATCTCCGTCAGCGGCTGCAATATGTCGCGCGCCTTCGGCCCCACCACCGTGAAGCTGCCGCGATCCTCCGTGACGTTGCGCAGATGCACGCTGCCGTCCTTCGGCAACAGCCGGCTGAGATCGTCAAGGTTCCAGCGCTCGGCGCGCGGCGTCGATATGAGATAGAACAGCTCGCTCTGCAGCCGCGCCACCACATATTCGGCCTGCACGCAGCCGGCCGGCGTCAGGTGATGGGCAAGAGCTACGCGACCGGGACGAGGCAGCCTGTTGGCCAGGATTCCGTCGAGCCAGTCCTTGGCGCCCGGCCCGCTAACCTCGAACTTGGTCATGGGAGTCATCTCGACCAGCCCAACGGCCTGGCGGACAGCCTGAACCTCCGCGGCGACGTGGTTCCCTTTGGGGGTCCAGCGCCAGCTGTAGACATTGCGCGCTTCGACACCGGCAGGCGCAAACCAGCTCGGCATCTCCCAGCCGTTCAACACGTCCCACACCGCGCCGAGCTGGCTTAGGCGATCATAGGACGGGGCCGTTTTCTGCGGTCGCGCCGCCGGCATGTCCTGGCCAGGATAGTGCTGTGCGGCGTGGGTGCCCCAGGCTTCCCGGACCTTTGCCCGGGTCCAGTTTTTGTTTGCATAGTGGCCGAACCGACGGGGATCCAGCTCCGTCGTGTCGATGCTGTTGCCGCCCTCCACGATCCGTTCGGAGAGGTAATAGCCAATCGCACCGCCCCAAAGGATGCCTCCCGGCACCCCTTCGGCGAGCCAGACATTCTCCAGACCCCACGCCTGTCCCATCAGCGGCAGTTCATCGGCCGTCATCTGGAAAGGTCCTCGCACATTCCGCTTGATGCCGGCGCGTCCGAGCGCGGGGACCAGTTCGGTCGCACGTTCCCAGTTCCAGGACACGGCATCGAAATCCTCATCGAGCAGATCGGCGCCGAACCATTCCGGGACGCCGTTTTCAGCGAACAGCTTGAGCTGCTCGGTGCGCTCGTAGGGACCGAACATCAGCCCGTCGCCTTCTTCGCGCAGATAGCCCTCGTAACCCTCGTCCCTGAGGATCGGCATTTCCGGAAGACCAAGCCGCTTGCGTTCCACAATTTCGGGGACCGCCTCGGTGATCCAGTACTGATGCAGGATCGGGATCGCGGGAATGTCCAGGCCAAGCATGGCGCCGGTCTGGCGGGCGTAATTGCCTGTTGCAAGGATGACATGTTCACAGACGATCTCGCCGCGTGAGGTCTTGACCCTCCACTCGCCGCTCGGCATGCGTTCGAAGCCCACAACCTCGGTATCGAGATGGATCTTCGCGCCACGGTCGCGTGCACCCTTGGCCATGGCCTGGGTGACATCGGCGGGTGCAATGTGGCCGTCATCGGGATGATAAAGGGCACCCAGCATGCTGTTGTTGTCGAGCAGCGGCCAGATTTCTCGCGCTTCCGCGGGCGATACGATCCGGGCCCGCACACCCTGGACCTCGGCAACGTCCATGTAGCTTCTGTACTCGTCCAGCCTGTCGCGCGTGTTGGCAATGCGCAGCTGGCCGCATTTGTGCCAGCCGACGTTCTGGCCCGTCTCCGCCTCCAGCCCCTCATAGATTTCGATCGACCTGGCGATCATGCGGCCGACATTGCGGCTGCGCGCGTAAGAAGGGATGAGCCCCGCGGCATGCCATGTCGACCCGGCCGTAAGCTGCGTTCGCTCCAGCAATGCCACATCGGTCCAGCCGCGCTTTGCCAGGCCGTAGAGAATGCCTGCACCCACACAGCCGCCACCGACCACGACCGCACGAAAGGAACTCACCATATGCGCGTGCCCTTGTATGAAATTGCCACCGGTCCACATGAACGCATGCGCATACTGTCAGACAGCATCCGGCTTTTCAGCATATTTCCTTGTCTGGAACGCAGCAGTGGTCACCCGACTGTTGGGCCACAAAGCCGGCCGAACTGTCAGCCTTCGCGCCCGCGTTTAGGCTGCTTCTTTGCGTTTTGCCCTGCTATATTCCGATTGCAGCATTCGGGATCGGGACATGATCTTCGTTGATCAGCACGATCGGCGCGTCGGCTCCTTCGACCCTGACGACCAGCAGGCGCAGGCTCCATGTGCCGGCTGTCCGGACAGCGGTCGAGTAGGCCGTGCCCTTGCCCTTGGCGCCGTGGACCGGAATGCCGAACTGGGCGTCGCCGGCCCCATTCGCATTGACGTTGAGATGGCCGCCGACCCAGAAACTGTCGGTCAAATCATCACCCAACGCCGCCTTGACGCGGTCGTCGGCGCGAAGCCTGTCCATCGTCATGTGGTAGGCATCGCTGCCTTTCAGGACGTAGGGAATGA
>NZ_RZPQ01000519.1:0-4265 GCF_003999135.1 Mesorhizobium sp. M7A.F.Ca.CA.004.06.1.1
GCCTGATGACCAGGCATCTCGGCGAGTTCGGCCTGGCGCCGGCCATGCTGGTCTGCGAAATCACCGAACAGGCGGCGGACGACGCGCTTCTCGTGCGGCTGGTGCGCGAGATGCGGCGCGACGGCATCCGCATCGCCATCGACGATTTCGGCACCGGGCACTCGACCGAGGAGCGGGTGAGCCTGCTCAAGCCCGACATCGTCAAGATCGACGGCACCTGGTTCGCGGAGTTCTGCCGCCACGCTGCCGCCGAACGGTTCTTCCGCCCGCTGGTTTCCAGCCTGCATGACCGCGGCGCCAAGGTGCTGGTCGAAGGCATCGAGCAGCCCACCCATCTGCGCGTCGCGCTCGAAGGCGGCGTCGACCTGCTGCAGGGTTTTCTCCTTGCCCGTCCGGCCTTGGCCGGCACGGTATTCGAGGAGAAACCGCTGGTCATCGATGCGCTGCTGGGCCGGGACAGCAAGGTCGTGCCCCTCTTTGGCTAGGGCATGTCGATATTCAGGTGATGCCGGCCTGCAAACGGCGGCTTCCTGCGCTTCCCTAGTTCTACTGCCACGCAGTAGAACTGAGCTCACGTACTTAAGTACGCTCCGCTCCGGTTCTCGGAACCCACCGTTTTCGGCTCGGCCTGACCTGAATCTCAACATGCCCTTCAACGGCCTCAGATTTTCGGCGATTCACATATCAGCGGCGCTGATCGTCGTACCAAAACAAATCATTGGTTGAGACCGCCGCCGCTGCGATAATCGCGCGGAGACAGTGCTCCGGGGAACAGCCATGATACTTTACGGCATGATCGACAGCGGCAATTGTTACAAGCCGCGCCTGCTGATGGCCAAGCTTGGCCTTGGCTTTACCAATGTCGAAGTGAGTTCGCACACCGGCGATACGCGCAAAGCCGACTTTGTCGCCAAGAATCCGAATGCTATGGTGCCGCTGCTCGAGTTCGACGATGGCCGGCGGCTGGCCGAATCCAACGCCATCCTGCTCTATCTCGCCGAAGGCACACGCTTCCTGCCGGCGGACAGGTATGAGCGTGGGCTTGCCTATCAATGGCTGTTCTTCGAGCAATACAGCCACGAGCCTTACATTGCCGTGCGCAAGGCGCTGCTGACCTTCCCCGAACGTGCTGGGGATGCGACCCCGGAGCGGCTGGCGGTGACGCTGGAGCGCGGCAACAAGGCGCTCGGCGTGATGAACAGGCATCTGGAAAACAATGCTTTCTTTTCCGGCAGCACGCTCAGCGTCGCCGACATCGCGCTCTATGCCTATACGCATACGGCGGAGCAGGGCGGCTTCCATCTCGACGCCTATCCGGCGGTGGCGGCCTGGCTTGGCCGAGTGGAAGCGGATCCGGGGCATGTGCCGATCGAGTGGATGGGGTAGTTTGTCCCGCGCCAGGTGGGCGGATGGGTAGCTACTTCAAGAGATGATCATAGTCCGCATGGGTGCCGATCCAGAACCAGATCACATCATCGTTGGTGCGGGTGGCAACAGCCCGGTAATTGTCGTCAACTCGCGCAGACCAGTAGCGTCCGACCTGTTTGAAATGCAGCGAGGGATCAAAAGGGTGGGAGCGGAGTCTTTCAAAACGCCTGTCCGCTTTTGCTCTGATCGCCGATGGCAGTTTTTCGTAAGCCTCCCAGAACGATGGGGAGGCGACGTGATTCACAGAGGCCGCGTCCGACCAGCGCGATGGTCCGTCAGTGCCTGTTCGGCAAGCTTATCCAATCGGCCGGCTTTCGCATCGGCCTCGATCTGCCGATCCCACATATCCTCCCGAAGCGCTTCGAACCAGGCAGCAAACGCCTTCAGTTCTTCAGGGCTCAGTTCCGCAACGGATTTTTCAATTTGCTCAAGCTTGGTCATGGCCGAATGATACCACTACTAGGCTAAAAGTACCACCGGTGGGACTGTAGCGCCCGTTGCAGCACCTAACCCCAGACAGCAAAAAGGCGGGATTAAATCCCGCCTTCCATGCTTGGTAGCCTGATCGGGAACGTCCGGTCCGGGCTGGCAGCTATCTGCTGATCCAGCTTGTCGGGTCTTTCCGCTCCAGCGCGCTTCTCGCGCGACTGTCAGTACATCCGTGACTTGCCGCGCGCCCCGAGCTCTCGCCCGGCGCGCGCTATCGCAAAATCAGGCTGCCTTGCTCAGAGATCCAGCGGACGACTTGCCAGTGCGGCGGTCCTGCTCGATCTCGAAGTTGATCTTCTGGCCTTCGACCAGGGTCGACAGTCCAGCACGCTCGACAGCGGAGATGTGGACGAAAACGTCCGCGCCGCCCGCGTCAGGCTGAATGAAGCCGAAGCCCTTGGTGGCGTTGAACCACTTGACCGTTCCAGTTGCCATTTAGATAGTCCTTCACATTTGCTTTAGATTGACCAGACCGAGGTCCAGCCGGTGTGCATCGAGATTTTGGAGATAGACGTCAGCAAACGCGATTATCGCGAGGCCCGGATCGATCGGCCGAAATATCAATGGAAGGCATATAGGCTGCTTTCGCACGAAAAACAAGACTGCGTGAGAAAGCCGTGATGAGGGCGCCGCCCAATGGCCGCCCCAATCGCGTGAGAGCGTCGCGATGATCGGAGCCTGTGGGCGCTCGATCCACACCCGCTTGGGAGGGGATCTTGGGGGAGAGGACCATGAAAATCATTCTGCTTGCCGCCTGCCTCACGCTTGTCGCCGCCCAGGCGCAGGCGATCTCGCGCTACGACCCGACGCGTATGGGTTGCGGCAAGGTTCAGGGGACGATCGCCCGGCAAGGGGCCGTCATCCTGCGCTACCAGTCGAAGCGGGTGCCTAGACTGCCGCTCTACGACCGCTATGTGCAGAGCCAGCGATTCTGCAGCATGGGCGAGGTGAGGACACGGGCCTACGTGCCGAGCGCCGACACAAAGTCCTGCCCGGTCTACAACTGCAAGCGGCCGGACAATGACCGGCATTTCCGCCGGCGGTTCTTCCACAACAACTAGGCACCTGCCTACAACAATTAGGCACCTGCCTACATCAGAACCCGAACGACACCTGCGCTGGTGGCGGGGGGCCGACGCGCACGCCTTCCATGGCCAGCATCTTCTCCTTGGTGATCGATCCGCCGGGCGCCGAGAAGCCGCCGATCTTGCCGCCGGCGGCAAGAATGCGATGGCAAGGGATGACCAGCGGCACCGGATTTGAGCCAAGGGCGGCCCCGGTTTCGCGGGCGAGCCCGGCATGGCCGGCGGTTTTGGCCAGCTCGCCATAGGTGGTGGTTTCGCCGAAGGAGAGTTTTCGCGCCGCGTCGTAAATGGCGAGGCGGAAATCGTCGACGCCGTCGAGATCGACCGGCACGGCGGAGAAATCGATGTCCTCGCCCGCCGCATAGGCCTTGATCGCCGCGATCAGCTCGACCACCCATGGCGGCTGCGCCGTGGCACTGGAAACGCCGCCATGGCGCAGCAGGCGCCGCTCCACCGCTTCGCGGCTGCGTTCGGGCAGGCAGAGCCGGATCAGGCCCTTTTCGCTCCACGCAATGCCCATGAAACCGATCACTGTTTCTAACACTGCGTGGCCGGCCGTGATCGAAGCTGTCGTGACCATGATGCGTTCCTTCCCGCAAAGTGGCGAAATCCGGGATTGGTCCCAGTACATATGCGGAACAATATGGCATCACCGCCTGCGTCTCGCCACCCGAAAACCACCTGATCGCCCCGATTGCCCGGCCTGAATCGCTGGTGTAAGGAATTTCTTAACAACCCGACAAACCGGACCCGAGCGCGGCTTGCCAGCAAAACTCAACCTTATCGTGATCGGCGTGATCCTGGCCGCCGCCGGCATCAGCGGCTGCACGTCGACCTCGCAGATGAAGTCCGCGCCTGCTCTCACCGAAACAGCGACCGTCGCCGGCACTGACGCCGGTTTCACCGTGCCGCTGCCGGAGACGGTTTCGGTGCTGCCGGAATCATCAGGGATCGCCCCCGTTCAGACGGCCGAGCTGCCGCTCGATCCCGCCGCACAGCCGGCTGCGGCGACCGCCGCTTTTGCCGGATCGACACCGATGGCACCAGCCGCGCCCGCGGTGATGGCCGCCAATGCCTGGCAGGCGCCGCCACCAGCAAATGCGAGCAAGCCGGTCAAGGCGGCCGAGGCCTACACGACCGCGGGGCTGGTCGTGCCGGCAACCGCCAAGGGCGATCGCATGCCCGGCGTCCAGCAGGTCGCCTATGTCGTGCCGCAGAACCCGGCGGCCCTGGGCCAGTTCCCGGCAGGGCCCGTGCAAGAAG
>NZ_RZPQ01000051.1:0-16316 GCF_003999135.1 Mesorhizobium sp. M7A.F.Ca.CA.004.06.1.1
GCAGTGAGGTGAGCGCCAGAAGCCCGCCCAGCATGATCACGATGGCGATCACCCAGGCGAAGATCGGCCGGTTGATGAAGAATACGGACATCGCCTCAGTTCCCGGTCGCGGCGGCAGGCGCCGGTTTGGCAGCGTTGGACGCGGCCGGTGCGGCGGACGTGCCCTGCCCGCGATCCTTGACCTCGCCGGTCGTCTCGTCGATCGTCACCTCAACGCCCGTCGCATCGCCGCCGGGGCGCACCAGCTGCATGCCCTCGACAATGACACGATCACCGTCGCCGACACCCGAATCCACCAGCCAGTTGTTGCCGACGCTGTTGCGCACCGCGAGCACCCGCGTCTCGACCTTGCCCTGCGCATTGATGACCATGGCCGTGGCCTCACCCTTGGTGTTGCGGCTGACGGCGCGCTGCGGCACCAGGAAACTGTTCTGGGCAACGCCCTCCTCGACCAGCGCCCGCACATACATGCCGGGCAGCAGCAAGCGATCGGGATTGGGGAATTCGGCCCTGAGCGCGAAGGTGCCGGTGGTCTGGTCGACATTGGCGCCGGCGAATTCCAGCTTGCCGGTCTGCGTGTAGATGGTGCCGTTCTCGAGCTTCAGCTTGACGCTGACATTGGGGCCGCTGAACTTCAGCCGCCCTTCCGAGATCGCCTGGCGCAGATTGAGCAGGTTGGTGCTCGATTGCGTGACGTCGACATTGATCGGATCGAGGGCACGGATGGTGGTCAGCACAGTGTCCTGGTTGGCGGTCACCAACGCGCCGGGCGTCAGCGTGGACTTGTCGATGC
Source organism: Mesorhizobium sp. M7A.F.Ca.CA.004.06.1.1 (assembly GCF_003999135.1). Lineage (NCBI taxonomy): Bacteria > Pseudomonadati > Pseudomonadota > Alphaproteobacteria > Hyphomicrobiales > Phyllobacteriaceae > Mesorhizobium > Mesorhizobium sp. M7A.F.Ca.CA.004.06.1.1. The sequence continues at coordinate 794 of NZ_RZPQ01000051.1, forward strand.
GGCCGGCGATCGGCGCCGTGATCGAGGTGCGGTCGAGACTGATGCGCGCCGTCTCGGCGCTGGCCTTGGCCGAGGCGACATCGGCTTGCGCCTGCGCCAGCGTGGCGGCGGCATCGTCATAATCCTGTTTGGAAACAACGTTCTGTTTCAAAAGCCCTGCATAACGGTCGAACTTGGCCTGCGCAGTCGGCACCGCCGCTTGCGCCTTCTGCTGGGCGGCGACCGCGCTGTCATAGGCTGCCTTGTAGCTTGCCGGATCGATCAGGTAGAGCGGCTGTCCCGCAGCAACTTCGCTGCCCTCTTTGAACAGGCGCTGCTGGATGATGCCGTTCACTTGCGGGCGCACCTCGGCAACCAGCGAAGCCGCCGTGCGCCCCGACAGTTCGGCGGTGATCGCCACCGATTGCGGATGCAAGGTGACGACGCCGACTTCCGGTTTGCCGGGCGCGCCCATGCCGGCGGGGGCGCTGCCCTCCTGCGAGCAGGACGCCAGCAGAAAGGTAGCGGCGAACATCGCGGCCCAGGGCGCCAGATGGCGTGCCGAAAAACGAGGCTGGCTAGGCTTGGAAATCATGGCCTGGATCTTTCCCTGGAGTTGTGTACGCGTTGGCAATGGACCGCCTGGTCGAGGGGCATGCCGATCCATATGATGATAGGCCGCACCCGTCGGCGGGCGGCGACGAGCAATGCTTGGAAGCGGCTCATGTCGCGCTCCTTCTCGGCGGCCGGAGCTGCTCGAAAGTCGAGTAGCTGGCCTCGATGCCCACCAACATCATTATGCCGATCAGCGAGGACATGCCAAGCGCCTTGCCGGAGTTCACGCGATCTTGCGGTCATGATGTCCATGGTTGTCGAGCGGCTGCGAGAGCGGAAGCGACAGCCGCCAGGCGGCGAAGCGCAGGCGGATCGCGCCCTTCAGCGTGTCGACCGGGAGGGCCAGCGGCATATCGCGCCCGGCAGGACCGAACGAGAGCCTCGGGCTGGCGGACGCGAGCAGCCGCAGCATGATCATGGCTTCCCACATTGTCGTGCTTCCATTGCATGGTTCGAATTGGCGTCATTCGAACTGGACGTGATTGAAACGAGGGATGGCGGAGATACGCCCGCCATCCCCCGGAGAACCGGCCGGCCCGAGAACGGGTTGGGTACCGGGCCGGCCGGTGCAGTCGGTCAGAGTTGTCAGTCGTTCCCGGGCTGGGGCGAGAGCTGCCTGCCATCGTTGGGCAGGCCTCTGGGGCCGGCTGCATCGTTCGGCGGCCCGCCCCAGGGACCGGGGGGTGATCCATGGGGGCGTTCCGCCGAAGCGAGGACTTCGAGTTGTTCGGGCGTCAGCTTGGCACGCAGTTCCGCGATCGCGTCCTTCAGTTTACCGGCCGAAACCGCGCGGGCGGTGACATCGTCGGCCAGCTTTTCCTGGAACGCGAAAGGATCAGGCTTGCCGCCGGGACCCGCCGCGTCGGGACCCTTCGCTTCAGCACTACCGGGCCGCCCGTGGTTGGGTCGAGGCGGCGAAAGCACCGCCTGCAGCGCGCTGGTGTAGTCGCGCCAGGCGTCGAGTTGTTCGGTGCGGATGCCGACGCGGGTCTCCAGCGCGGCGAGCCGGGCGGCCAGCATGAACTCCGGCGGCGGACCCATGCGGCGGGGGCCAAAGCCCTGTGGGCCGAAACCCTGCGAACCAGGCCGCATCGGTTCATGCGGGCCGGGTCCAGCCATCGGGCCGTGATCTGGGCCGTCCTGCATGGCCACGACAGGTGGCGGCTCGCCTGGTCCGGCGCCGGGATCTGGCTGCGCTGCCAGCGCGGGGTGAATTGCGGCGACGGAAAACAGGCCGAGCGCAAGAAGTCTGCTTCGCATAAAGATGTTCCTTTCTCTCATGCTTCGGACAGTTCAGAGGATAGGAAGCGTCTTTGTCCGCTTCGCGTCGGCGTGTTGCCGAAGGTTTCCGCAAAAGGGCAATTTGTTTCCGAATGTTTCCCTCGGGCCCCCGGAAACGTTCGGTTGCAATTTTCCATGCCGCTCGGGCGCGGCTCCTCCTATAATCGTGGCCAAGGCAAGGGCACGATTGATGCAGTCACAACCCCATATCCTCGTCGTTGACGACGACCGCGAGATCAGGACGCTTCTCCAGCGTTATCTCGACAGCCAGGGCTTTCGCGTCACGGCGGCGGCGGACCGGCGCGAATGCGAGCAACGGCTTGGCTCAGGCCAATTCGACCTGATCGTGCTCGACGTGATGCTGCCGGACGGCTCGGGGCTCGATATCTGCCGCGGCTTGCGCGACCGCAAGCCGCACACCCCGATCATCCTGCTGACCGCGCTGAAGGAAGATGTCGACCGCATCATCGGCCTGGAACTCGGCGCCGACGACTATCTCGGCAAGCCGTTCAACCCGCGTGAGCTCATTGCCCGCATCCGCGCCGTGCTCAGGCGCTCGGCGCCCGAGGAGGCGCCCGCCTCCCTGCGCGCGCGTACGTACCGCTTCGCCGGCTACAGGCTGGAGCCGGACACCCGCAAGGTGACGGACGCGCAAGGCGTGGCCGTCGACCTTACGGGCGCAGAGTTCGACCTCTTGCAGGTGTTTCTCGACCGCCCCGGCCGGCTTTTGTCGCGTGACCAGCTTCTCGACCTGACGCAAGGCCGCGAGCGCGACCCGCTCGAGCGTTCGGTCGATGTGCTGGTGAGCCGGCTACGCCGCAAATTTTCCGACACCGGCGACGGGCCGCTGTTCAAGACCGTGCGCAATGGCGGCTACCAGCTCACCGCGCGCGTCGAGACCGTGGAGAGCCAGGCGTGAATTCGCTGCGCCGCCGTCTCATCCTGCTGCTGGTCGCCTCGATCGTCGGCGTCGTCGGCCTGGCGACGGCCGCCGTCATCAGCGTGCGCGGCGGCGGACCGCCGCCGGAACTGACCGTGCCCTGGATTGCCCAACAGATGGAACTGGTGGTGCGGCTTTTGCCGGGGCCGGTCCCCGACGTCCTGCGGGTGCAATTCGCCGACCATCCGGCGGGCGGCAAGATGGCTCGTGCGGAAACGGCGATGCTCAATGACATCCTGCACCGCCGTGGCCTCGACTTTCCGGCGGTCGTCAACGAGAAGGCGGACGAACCCGGCCAGATCGCATCGATGCACCTGCCTGACAGCCGCTGGGCGATCATGGAGGTGCCGCACCTCAAGCCGCCGCGTCGCGAATGGCTGGTTCTGGCCGGCTGGATCTCGCTGATCGTCGCCGGCGCCACGGCGGTGTCGGTCTATTTCACCTCGGTGCTGATCCGCCCGCTCGAGATGCTGGAGGCCGCCGTCTCCAAGATCGGATCGGACGGCGTGCTGGCGGCGGTGCCGGAAGTGGGCTCGGCCGAGGTCAAGGCCACCGCGCATGCGCTGAACCAACTCTCGTCGCGGCTGCGGACCGCCATGGAAAGCCGCATGCGGCTGGTCGCCGCCGCCGGCCATGATCTGCGAACGCCGATGACGCGCATGCGGCTGCGCGCCGAATTCCTCGACGACGAACGCGACAAATGGCTTCACGACCTCGACGAACTCGACCGCATCGCCGACAGCGCCATCCGTCTGGTGCGCGAAGAGGTGAACCAGGACGCCGTCGAACCGGTCGACCTGGCAAAGACGGTGCGCGATATCGAAGCCGAGATGGCATCGCTCGGCCATGCCGTGTCGATCGGGCACCTGGACAAGGTTTGCGTGCGGGCCGGCGCGCTTGGCCTGCGCCGCGCCTTGCGCAACCTGATCGTCAACGCCGCCACCCATGGCAAGGCGTGCCGCATCGACCTGGCCGCAGCCGACAATCGCGCCGTGCTGACCATATCTGACCATGGCCCGGGCATACCCACGGAACTCCTGAACAAGGCGTTCGAGCCCTTCTTCCGCGTCAACCCCGGCCGCCTGCAATCCGTCCCCGGAGCCGGTCTTGGCCTCGCCATCGCCAAGGAGATCATCGAGCGCTACGGGGGCACGGTAACGCTGGAAAACCGCCCGGGCGGCGGGCTGGAACAGACGGTGGTGTTCGACGCGGTGTAACGGTTAGCGGTCAGCCGAGTAATCGGCGTTGACGAAAAAACAGAGACGATGCTGCACCGCGCAAAGCCAATGTTCCAAATCATATCTCCACGGAGCCAGGACCGAACCCATATAGCCAAACTATAGATTCCAAAATTTCTTGCGACTTCACAAAGAACTAGGCTCTCAAGCCAAGAGCTCCCCTCAATCAACCGGGGCGGGAATATCGGCACAATTTAAACGCCAAGGTTTAATTCTGAGGAAACTCGCCAGAAATGGCGAGAACCGGCCGGTTTTGTCAATTTTTAGCACTTGCTCACATAAGTATTTCAGCCGGGTAGATATTTTGTGTTGCGCTGCACAATGCCGTAGCCGAACGATGTCCTGGGGGGACTCGTTTGCGACTGGACATACGCCGTGGAGGATTCCGCCAGGTTGACCAGCTTGAGTTGTCCGTCCGTCGATTTCGAGCCCGGCCCGGCCGTGCTCGCAATGCGCGGATTTGCGGGTGCCTTGGCGGGTCTCGTCCGCCTTAGCCTGCCGCTCGAAGCGGCCGGCTGGCGGCCTCATCGCGGATATCACGCCGGCGGAAGCCGCTGATGGGAAGCGCCCGTGACATCCAACTTGATGCGTTGAGAGCTATCGCCGTAACGATGGTGTTGTATTCCCATTTCTTCGCGGAGGGACCTTCGTTCTGGGGCCATATCGGTGTGCGGCTGTTCTTCGTGCTGAGCGGCTTCCTGATCACGCGCCTGCTCCTGGAGGCGCGCTCGGCCACCGAATTCGAAACCGGCCCGGCGCTGCGCTCCTTCTACATCCGGCGGATGTTGCGGATATTCCCGCCCTATTTTGCCGTCCTGGGTTTCGTCTGGCTGGTCGACCTGGATCAGTCCAGGGGGTCGCTGGTCTGGCATGCGCTTTATCTGTCGAACTTCTGGTATGCGCTGCACAATAACTGGAACCCTTGGGTGCTGGGCCATTTCTGGAGCCTGAGCATCGAGGAGCAGTTCTATCTTGCCTGGCCGCTGGTCGTCCTGCTGGCCCCACGCCGCCGCTTCGAGGCCATCTGCATCGCCGTCATCGCGCTGTCGCTGGCCTATCGCTTCTATTGGCCGATCACCGCCACGCCGACGCTGACGCGCGACCTGCTGCCGCCGGCATCCATGGATGCGCTGGCGTCGGGCGCGCTGCTTGCCTGCTGGCATTTTAGGGGCGCCGGCCTGCCGCACTGGATGCGGCTGGGCTGGCCTGCCTTCGCGGCCGCATTCCTTGTCATCGAGTGGTTAGTCCCGGAGCCCGCCGATCCGACACTGGAATGGGCCCGCTGGCTGCTGCGGGAAGTCCTGCCCCTGGTGCCGCTGATGGTCATCGTGGCAGCCTGTTCGCGCGGCCTTGGCGGCATCCTGGGCAGGCTTGCCGAAGTGCCGCCGCTGCTTGGCCTCGGCCGCATCAGCTACGGCGTCTATCTCTATCATCCGATATTGCTGTCGCTCGCAGTCAAGGCGCAGCCCTGGATTCCACTCAACGTCTCGGAGCAAGGGCCAGGGCGATTCCTGGTCGCGGGCGCCGCCACGATTGTCGCCGCCTGGATTTCCTGGGTGGTTTTCGAGAGGCCGCTCAACAGCCTGAAGCGCTACTTCCCCTATGTCGCGCGCACCCGCTCTGCACAGGGCAGCCATGATGGCTGGCTCGCGACGGCGGCCGTCGGACCGCCCGATGGCCGCACACCGGCGCTCGAACTCCAGCGCACGGATGCAAGACGATGACCGCCGCGCCGCTCGTCTCCGTCCTGTTGCCGGTCTACAATGCCGGCCCCTATCTCGCCGCCGCGCTGGGAAGCGTCCTGCGGCAGGATCACAGTCGCCTGGAGATCATCGCGATCGATGACGGCTCGACCGACAATTCGCTCGAGATACTCGAGCGATGCCAAAAGGCCGATAGCCGCATTTCGATCGTCTCGCGCGAAAACCGCGGCCTCGTCGCGACGCTCAACGAAGGGCTGGCGCTCGCCCGGGGCGAACTGGTCGCACGGATGGATGCCGACGACGTCGCCTATCCCTGGCGTCTGTCGCGCCAGGTGGCGCTGTTCGAGCGGCGGCCCGAACTGGGCTTCTGCGGCGCCGGCGTCGACATGTTGATCCGCGGCCGCATCGCCATCGGCAGGCCCGATCCGGTGTTCAAATTCGGCCGCATCCCTGTATTGGCGATGTTCTTCACGATCTTCATGCACCCGACGGTCGTCTACAACAGGAAGGTCATCGACGACAGCGTTCTCCACTACGACCCGATCTACAGGCACGCCGAGGATTTCGATCTTTTCAGGCGGCTGGCCGGCCGTTACCCGGCAGCCATGATGCCCGAAAACCTGGTCGTCTACCGCGTCCATGAGGCAAGCGTGACCAGCCGGCACGTCAAGGAGATGCGCAGGACGCATTTGCGCATCGTGGCCGAGAACCTTGAGCGCGAGGGCCTGGCGCAGGCCACGCGGGACCTGCGCGACATCGGCGATGCGGTCAGCCACGACACGGTCGCCCGTGCGGCCAGCTTCATCGTCGCGCTGGAGGAGGAAATCCGCTCGCTGCCGGCGGCGACGCGGCCGAGCTTCGAGGCTGGCGCGCTGAACCTGTTCTATTTCCTCTACCAGCTCGTCGCCGACGAAAAGCAGCCGGCGCTGACGCATGAATTGCTGACGCGGACCGCGAAATGGAACGCCATCCGGCGCCGCGAGCAATATGCGCTGCGGCCCGGCGCCTGGGCGCCCTGGCTCAGCCTCGCCTCGCTGTCGGCCGCCAGACAAGCCGATGCCATGGCGTACTTCTTCAAATCCGCGCCCGCCGCGGCGGTTCTGGCGTCTCATCGGTTGAGTTAAAGGCATGATCGTCAAAGCCCACCAAGCTCTGCAGCGCGATCGTTCGACGGCGCTTGACCCTGCCCCGACCGGTCGCGGCCGTGACCGATCGGCGCCGGAAGTCAGCTTCATCATCTGCACCCGCAACCGCGTCGCGGTGCTCGATGCCTGCATCAAGTCGGTGCAAGCCGCTTGCCGCGCACATGCCGGATTCGCCGCCGAACTCGTGGTCGTCGACAACGGTTCGAGCGACCGCACGGCCGAACGCCTGGCCAGCATCGCCGCTGCATCGGACATTCCGTTCACGCCCGTCTGCGAGCCGCGCCCCGGACTGGCGGCCGCGCGAAACGCCGGGCTGCGGCGCGCGCGCGGCCGTGTGCTGGTCTTCGTCGACGATGACTGCGCGGTCCATCGCGACTATCTGCGCGATCTGGAGCGACACTATGCGTCCGGGGAACAATGGCTCATCCGGGGCGGACGTGTCGAGCTTGGCGATGCCAGGGATTTGCCGTTCACCATCAAGCGGTCGTGGGCGCGCGAGCGGCTGACGCCGGATGTTCATCCCGGCGGTTTCGTGCTGGGCTGCAACATGACGATGCACCGCGATGTCGCGGCCCGCATCGGCTATTTCGACGAACGCTTCGGCGCCGGCGGACCATTGCGGTCGGCAGAGGATACCGATTACCTCGTGCGCGCGATGCTGCTCGGCATCGCGGTCGAGTATGTGCCTGATATGACGATATTCCATCATCACGGCCGGCGGGATCGCAAAGCCATCGAAAAGCTGCACCGCGACTACAGCCTGGGCAATGGCGGGCTCTGCCTGAAGCATGTTCGCCACGCGCCCTGGCTGCTTCGCCATTTCTACTGGGCCGCAAGAGGGGCTATCAGGGAATTGGCGGGAGGACCCGCCTTCGATCGTGAACTCAACCTGCCGCACTGGCCGATCGTCGCCATGAATTTGCTCGGCGCGGCCAGGTTCGCGGTTCTCCTGCTGGCCAGACGGCCGCGGGCCGAGCCGGTGCGGCAAGATCAGCAAGCCAATGCCCAGGCGAGGTGAAACGCTATAATGCCGATGCTGCCGCCAAGCCTGCCGATGCTGTTCCGGGCGTTCGGAAAGCGGCAACTGCGCCTGCTTCCGGCGGTGGTGGTACTCGGCCTGGTCAGCGCCGTCCTCGAAGGGTTCGGCATTGGCCTGATCATCCCGTTGCTGGGCATCATCATGGGACATGGGGATGCGGCCGGCATGGACGGCTTCTCCGCTGCCCTCCAGCATGTCGGATCGGGCCTGAGCGAGCGCGACCGGCTTGTGGTCATTTCGGTCGCCATCCTCGGCTCGATCGTCCTGAAGAACGTCTTCGCCTTCGCCAACACGCTGCTGACGACCTTCATCTCCGGCAAGGCAAGCCATTCCATCCGCAGCGCCTTGTCGGAGCAGCTGTTGCGGGTCGGCTACCCGTTCTTCCTGCGGCAAAGCCCCGGACGCCTGCTCAACATCATCTCCAACGAATCCTGGCGGGCCTCCGATGCGATCCAGATCATGCTGTCGGCCATCGTCAGCGCATCGGCCGCCATCATCCTCCTGGCTTTCCTGTTGTTGCTTTCGTGGCGCATGACGCTTCTGGTCACGCTCGGACTGGCGCTCGTCCAGATCGCGCACGCCATCCTTTCGGCCAATCTGAAGGAGCCCAGCCGCAGCGTCGCTTCGCGCAACGGCCACCTCGCCTCGCAGATGCTTCACCTTGTGCATGCCGGACGGCTGATCCGCATCTTCGGGCAGGAGAACCGGGAGAAGGCGATCTTCGACACGGCGTCCGATGCGGTTCGCCGCGCCTCCTTCGCGCTGCTCGTGCGCCAGGGAGCGCTGCCGCCGTTGACGGAGGTTCTCCACGCCATGCTGTTCCTGGCGGTGGTGATCGGCGCCTGGCTGGCGCAGGTGAGTTTCCCGCTGATCATCGCCTTCGTCATCCTGCTCTACAGGCTGCAGCCGCACATGCGGGCCCTCCAGGGGTCGTGGAGCCAGCTGCAGGGCCTGAGCGGATCGCTCGAAGAGGTGACATGGCTGCTGGATCCCACCGGCAAGCCGCAACCGCCGCAAGGCGACGGGCCGTTCCACGGCCTGCGCCAGGGCATCAAGTTCGACGATGTGACGTTCACCTATTCCGGCACGGACCGGCGCGAGGTGGTGCTGCATGCGGCGACAATCGAAATCCGCGGTGGCCGCTCGACGGCGCTGATCGGCCGCTCGGGCGCCGGCAAGACGACGATCGTCAATCTCCTGTGCCGCTTCGTCGAACCGGACGCCGGCAGCATCCTCGTCGATGGATCGCCGCTCGACGGGATCGACGCCGGCCAGTGGCGCCGGCACATCGCCCTGGCCAGCCAGGAGCTGGAACTGGTCGACGGCAGCATTTTTGAAAACATAACCTACGGCCAGGATGCCGCGACTGCCGGCGACGCCGAGGCCGCCGCAAGACTGGCCGAAGCGCATGAATTCATCGAAAGGCTGCCTCAGGGCTACGAGACCCTGGTTGGCTACAGGGGCATCAACCTGTCGGCGGGACAGAGGCAGCGGATCGCCTTGGCCAGAGCTCTTGTCCGCGATCCCGACCTCCTCATCCTGGACGAAGCCACCAATGCGGTGGACGGGCTGTCGGAAGCGGCCATCGTCGAGACCCTGAAGTCGAGAGCCGGCCGCCGCACGACCATCGTCATCAGCCATCACCACAGCACCATCTCGTTCTGCGACGACGTGGTCATCCTGAGCGGCGGCCGCGTGAAAAAGCAGGCCCCTTTCGGCGCCCTGGCCTCGCTCAGCATGGACGAACTCTACCAGCACGAACCGCTCGACTGAAAGGCACCGGGCCGGCCCGCGACCGCTTCCCGGGCGTGTCTGCAGCCTCCGGCTGGCGGGTCGTCGCAAGCGTTCGAATCAGAAGCCCGGGGAAGTGCCGCTGGCACCTTCCGTGATCGCACCAATGCCGTGCGGAGCCGAGGCGCGCTACCTTGTCTGTGCGGCGGACCTGTCGATCCGCCTGGCCGGTGCCCCATTGGGCTTACTCTCCGGGTGAGGTGCCGGCCTCCCAAGCACAAAAACAAAGACCTGAGCGCCTGAAGCGCTTCAGGCGCGACACGCTTTACGAAGCGGCGCCGACATTCCTGCGCATGCGCCGCCTGCCCGTCGTCCGTGCTTTCTTCGCCATCGCCCCGGCTATCTCGACCACGCCGTTCTCGGGCGGCCTGCCATTGGTGGCCTTGTGGAGCCGCTCGTAGGGCAGCAATTCCTTGATCCGGGCATTGAGCGAGGCGATCTCGGCTTTGAGGTCCTCGCATTCCTGCCTCTGCACGTCGAACTGTATCTGCTCGGATGCCTGTTGCAGCGTCAGTTGAGAAAGGTTGGCGTTCACCTTGGAAAGACTCATCTTGTCGCTTTCGCTCTCCTGGCTCAGCGCGGACAATCTTTCATCTGCGATCTTCTTTTCGGCCAGGGCATCGTTGAGCTCGCTCTTGAGCCTGGCGACCTCGCCTGCGGCTTCGCTGTTTTCGGACGAGGTTTGCTCCAGCCGCGATTGCAGGTTCTGTATCTCCGAGCTCAGCCCGCGCATTTCCGCCTGGCGGCGAGCCAGTTCGGCTTCCTTGTCGCCTTCCATCATGCGGGCCGCTTCGGTCGTTTCCGACAGTTTCGCCTGTGCGGCCTCGAGCGACTTCTGCAGCCGCATCTCCTCTTTCTCACTCTTGCCGAGCGCCGCCAGCAGCTCCGCCAGTCGCGCTGCTTCGCTGGCATGGATCGTCGACAGCTCGTCGAGCCTGTGGCGCGCCTGCGATTCCCGCTTCAGCGCCTTGTCGAGTTCGATCGACAGGTTGACGTGCTTTTCGCGCAGCATCTTGCTTTCGCGCAAGCGCCTGTTGGCCTCCACCGTCCTGGCGGTCAGCCGCTTGGCGATGTCGCCGAACTCCGCTTCGCGTTTGGCGCTCGAATTGGCTGTCTCCACCAGTTCCAGCCTGACCGCGGCCAGTGCCGCACGCAGCGTCTCCCGGTCCTGGACCAGGCTTGTCTCGCGCTGCTGCAGCGCTTCGAAAGCGCCGTCGCGCTCGCGCAGTTTTTTCACCGCATCGTGCAGCTTTTCCGACAGCGCCCTCTGTTCGGCGGCCAGGGCGGCATTGGCAACCTCCAGCTCGTTGGCGCGCAGGATGTCGCTGTGCAGGATGTTGAGGAATTCGCGCGTCAGATGGTGTGAGGTGCCGATCTCCGACAGCTTGTCGTTGATCTCCTCCAGATAGTCCCTGGCATCATGGAAGAGACCCTCGAAGGCGCTCAATGCGGCCAGCCGGGTCTGTGTATGGGCAGTCAGCCGTGGCGCGGTTTCGGAACTGTCCGCACCCTCGGCATTCCCTGCATTGTCGTCATTTGCCGCGTCGGCCTGGGGTGGCCCGCCATCGGCTGCCGCCTGGGCATCCGGCACATCGTCGCCCTCCGGCGGCGCCAGGTCGTCGGCGTCGAGACTTGCATCCAGCGCGTCCGCCAAATCGATCTGCAGGTCCTGGATCGCTTTATCCACGTCTTCAGCACGCTTGATCAGGCCTCTGAAGTTCATCACCAAACTCCCCTTACGCATACCTCTCTTCGCACTTAACGAATTGCTAATATAGCTTTACATCCGCGGCTTGCGCAGGGGAAGCCCCGTCGGCACAAAGGTAAATTTGGGACATTTGGGGGCTGGAATAGCCCGAACAACCAATGCCGCAGCCGGGAAGAGCCGGATTCCTCTGACGGTGTGGAGGTCTGAAGGACGGCAAGACCGTGGCCGCTCAGAAGAGCCCGCGCGAGACCTCAAGGGCAGCGGAGAAGCTCGCCTGATCTCTTGGCAGGCGCAAGATCACTATCGCAGGGCCGGGCCGAGTGCTCTAACCCAAACGGTCTCAGCTGCTTTTCGGGACTGGTACCAACTGGATCGGAGGTCGCTCGCCGGACGCGTTGCCCAGCGCGATGGCGACCCGGTCGCGCCCATTACCCTTGGCTTCGTAGAGCGCGTGATCCGCGGCATTGGTCAATTCGGCCCAGCCCACGCCATGCTCGGGGTAGGCGGCGACCCCGAACGAGGCTGTAACGGTGCCCAGCGTTCGGCCGCGATGCGTCAAATGAAGCTTCCTGATTGCCTGGCGCAGCGCTTCCGCCCGCTCGGCACCTTCCTGGACCGAGCTTCCCGGCATGACCAGGGCAAACTCCTCGCCGCCGTAGCGCGACACGACATCGCTATCCCTGGCGTGCTCGATCAAGGTGGCGGCGACCTGCTTCAGGACGAGATCGCCGGCTTCGTGGCCGAACGTATCGTTGAACTGCTTGAAATGGTCGACATCGAGCATGATGACCACCAGCGGCTGGCCCGAGCGTTCCATCCGGCGCAGTTCGCGGCTGCTCGTCTCCTCGAGATATCGCCGGTTGAACAGACTGGTGTTCGGATCGCGGATCGACTGCTGCCGCAGCGTTTCGCGCAGGCGCAGATTGGCCAGCGCCAGCGCCAGCGTGTCGACGACGCCGCGCAGGATCTGCTGTCTTTCAGCCAGCCATTGCGGCTTCTCGGCCGCATTCGGTTCGCACAGATGAAGGATGCCCAGCGTTTCGCCTTGCGCGGCCAGAGGCATGCAGACATAGCCCTTCTTGCCGTTCTCGGTGATATGCGCGCAGCGCGGCGTGAGCATGCCGGGGCCGGCGACATGTTCCTGGCCGCGTCTGAGCGCCCAGCAGTCTTCCGGCGCGAATTGCGTGGCGCTCGAGCGGACGTCGCCCCAATGCGCCATCTCTTCCACCAGATTGCGCGACGCGCTGGTCAAGTGGACGGTTCCGCTCAAACCACCGAGGAACTCGGCCATGGCGGTGCCGACCACCGAGAACGCTTCCGGGAAGGTGACGCAGGCCTGCAGCAGTTCGCCAAGCTTCACCAGACGGGTCGTGGTTTCGGACTTTTCGTGCAGTTCACGGTTGAGGAGTGCCAGCTGATCGGCACGCTCGTTGACCACTCCCTCCGCACGGCGCAGCTCGCTGATGTCGTTGAGCGTAAGGACGAGGCCGCCTTCGGATCGGCTGAGCGGACCGCAACTGGCGATGACCGGCAGGTGCGAGCCGTCGGATCTGGCCAGGCGCACTTCGCCCTGCTGCTGGCGGCCCGTGGCTAGCGCCATTTCGATGGGAGAAGCGCCGGCGGCGAACGCGCCGCCTCTGGGATCGCGAATGGTCAGCACCGAATCCCATTGCTGCCCGACGATCTTGTCGGCACGCCGCCCGATCATCATTGCCGCCGCCGGATTGGCGCTGGCGATGCGGCCGTCCCCGTCTAGAACCGCGATGCCTTCGGCAGCCGTCTCGACGATGTCCTCGACATGCGCACGCGCCGACGCAAGCTGGTCCGCCATCGTGTTGAAGCCATCGGCCAGCTGCCCGAATTCATCGTTGCGGGCGTGGCTGATGCGCGTCATGGCATTGCCTTTCGCCAGCGCTTCCATGCCGCGCATCATGTCCCCGAGGCCAGAGCTGAAACGGCGGAGCAGCTGCCATGCAAAGCCGACCGCGACCAGCACGGCGGCCGCCGCGCTGAGGCCAACCAGCCAGAGCAGGCTGTCGGTGCTTTGTTCGGCGGCCTGCAGAACAGGGTCATATTCCAGCAGCACGGCGCCGATGATCGTACCCTCGGGATTTTCGATCGGAACAGCCAGTATGGCGTTCACTTCCTCCGGATCGACAAATCTGCGCGGAATGCCGTCCGCCAGGGTCTGGCCGATTTCGTTGCCGGGGTCGTGACCGAATTTGTCGCCGACCTGGTGCTCTTCGTCTGCGGCATGGGCGAGGATGGTCTTGTTGTTGTCGAGGACCAGGAAATCCCGGTGCAGGCGGCGGTGCTGGTGCAACATGAATTGCTTGAGCGCCTCGGGCCGCTCGAGCAGCGAAGGCGTCCCGTCGGATGATTTGAAGACGATGGTGTCGGCCAATTCCCGCGCGACGTTGGTCGCTTCGGTCAACCCCAACGATTTGGTCGCCACTTTCTGCGTAAAGATCGCGACGCCACCGACCAGCCCGATCAGAGCCGCGGCGGCCACCATGGAGAGAATGATCTGACTCTTGATGCGCATGTCATGGCCCCGCCGAGAACGACGGCATCTCGCATGTCCAATCGAGCCAGCATCTCATTCCCGGCTTTTATTACCAAATGCTTATCAACGTCCTAACGATGCCAGCCCCCTTCTCCTCGCAGGCGCGGCTGGCGCTGCGCTAACGGGGCACCATGACCTGGAAAACCGCAAGGTCGGCGGACTTTTACAGACGCTGGTGTTCAAGGCATGTGTCAGAGGTTTGGTGGGTGGGGTACGCTACCAACCGGCCCCGGCATCGTCACGCCAGTTCAGCAGTAACAGTCGTCGATCATCTTCGCGTTCGTTGCAACCATTTCCCGGACCGCGGTGGAGAACTTTTTGTCACCGGCTCCCTTGGCTGTCGCCTCCGCTCCGCCCGGCGCAGCGGCGATGAAGTTTCTCGTAAATGCCACGAGCCCGGGTGGTCCTTTCATCGTGGTAAAGCCGCGCTCCTTGCAGGCGTCGAGAAACTCCTGCGCGCGACCCTGTTCGATGATCGCGCGTATGTGAAGCACCACGCCTTCGACAGAGAGTTTTTTGGTATGCCGCCTTGTCGTGCCGTCCTTGGTCCTGAACGAACTCGCGCCCGCCGCCGTTCTGGTCGCCTTTGCCATGGGTTCCTCCTAGGTTGATCCGCCTGTCGATGCTGTCGCGCCGTGAAACTACTCTCCGGTGATCAGCTCGAGTACCTTGGATTTCCTGTCGCGATAGTTGCTGTCGTCCACGCGCTGAAGCTCGCGCACCCCGGCCTCTACCTGGCGCTCATACTCTTGCTGCTCCGCCTTGCTCCGTGCCTCGGCTACGGTCAGTCCCCCCTCCGTAGGAGGCAGTTGCATGACCAGCGTCAGTGTATGGATGTCCACCCTTTCCGTGGTGGCTGTCAGCGTGCTGCCCTTGACGTCGGTGCCGCTTAGCCGTTTGCCCAATTCGAGTTTCGGGCTGATACCGGCATGCAGAGTCGTGGTGAAAACAAGCGTTTCATTCATGGAGGGCACTGGCACCTTGTCCCGCTGCGTGAACAGGTCGGCTTCCGATATCTGGCCGATCAGGTTTCCCGACTGGTTGGACGTTATGAAACTCCTGACGATTTCAATCAGATTGAGCTTCCCGGCAATCGGATAAGCGCCGTTCGGAAGAGGCTCGCCGCCCGCAAGCTCGGCCCGGAATTTGTTGCACTGGCGGATCGTCGGAAGATTGGTCAGCAATTCGTCGACCCGGTCCTTCTGGACAAACTCCCGCTTAGCCCGCCGCTTGCCTTCGAACGATGCGTCGATGGGGCTGGTCAGCGTTCCTCGGGTAAATACACTCAAAAGATCGACACTACCGCCCAGATTGTCGGTCTGGGTCATGTCGAACACATATTTGTAGAAGATAAAAACCTTGGAGTAAGTCTCAACAACTTGCTTGAGCTGCTTTTCTTTATCATGAAGATTTTTGTAGCCTGACGTGAAAAAATCCCGAAATACTTTAGACTCATTTTTGGCCTTCGCTTTTGCGATGTCATCCTTGCTGAGCGTGGCGCTGTCGGGCGGCATGAAC
>NZ_RZPQ01000520.1:0-4259 GCF_003999135.1 Mesorhizobium sp. M7A.F.Ca.CA.004.06.1.1
CCAGGCGGTGGTGTCGTACATCGGTCCCGGCTCCTCGAAGAGCTTTTCGTATTTGCACAGTGCCGGCGTCTTGCCGAGCGGCACCGAAACGCCGTCCCTGAACGCCCATTCGCCACGTTGCGTCGTATCGGCCCGCACATAGCTGGACAGCGCAAAGGCCCGGTCGTGCTGCGATTTGTTGGGCGAGGAGCCGTGCACGGTAAGCAGCCCCCATAAAGCAAGGTCGCCCGGCTCTAGCACCAGCGGAACGATGGTCGCCGGGTCGATGCCGACTTTGCGCAACTCTTCTTCGGCGGTCAGGCCCTTCATCAGCTCGCCGGTTCCCTCGTCCGACAGGCCGAGATAGCCGAGCTTGTGGCTGCCGGGCACGACCTGAAGGCAGCCATTGTCCAGCGTCGCCCGATCGACCGCGAGGCCTGTTGTCACGGTGGCGTCGGCGACATTGTCGAAGGCCGCCTGGTTACGGAAGCGCAAATCCTGGTGGAAGCGATAACCCGTGACATTGGCGCCGGGCGGCTTCCAGTGCAGCTGTTGGGCGATCTGCCTTATGTCACGGCCGATCAGGCTCTCGAGCAGCTTCAGATAGTCGGGATTGCGGCGGAATTCTTCGAAATAGGAATTGATCCAGGAAAACCAGTAAGCCTGCAGCACATAGCGTTGGCCAAAGTCCGATTCAGGCAGGATCTGGAAATTCAGGTTGCCGTGCCGGAAGGTGGCGTGATGCTTGAGGCCTTCGGCATAGACCGCATCGGTTTCCTTCTTCAGCCGGATCATCTCGTCGCCGTCGACGAATTGTCGAACGACCGCGTATCCTTCCTCGCGGTACTGCTCCACCGCCTCGCGTGCCTGCCTGTCCGTCAGCATGTCCGTGACAACCCCTGTCTGTGATCCGTGTCGATCGTAACGAAGGGGTTGCCGGCGATAAGCCATCGATTTTGGCATCGACTTTCCCGATTATCGGGAAATTGAGCGGGGCGTCAAAGGTGGATTGGTCGCAATCGGCTGGTCAGATACGTGCTGCGCCGGCAGGCCCTAAAAATAGGTCCGCGGCGCGACAAGGTTCTTCTGCTGGCGAACATAAAAACAATAGAAGCCGAACGCTGCGGCAAACCACATGAAGGCCTCGCCCATGGCCAGCCGGTTGTTGGAATTGGTGAGGATGGTTAGGGCGAAGAAGACCAGTGTGGAGATGTAGCAGGACCATGCGGCCGGAGCGACGAGCTTGGCTCGCATGGCCAGCAGAACCTGCCTGGCCGACCAGGTGTAGAGAAAGGCAAAGAACGCCAGTCCGACCACCCCATAACGCACGGCAATCTCCAGATAACCATTGTGGAAGACATTGAAGATCATGGGATGATAGGTTCTGCTCTGCCATTCGGTCAGCCAGCTGGAACTGGCTCCGAAGATCGGGTGGCGCTTCCAGATATTGATCGCATCCGCCCACAGCATCAGCCTTTCCTTGGCTGCAAGCGGAACCGCGTCGCTCGCGATGGCGCGGTCGAAGGCGGGGAGGACCCCATGCCTGAACACATCCGGAACCAAGGTTTTGACGAATGCCATGGTATCGTCGGCGGTGGACGAGAAGATGTTGTGTGCCGCGACAATGCCGGCCGCCACGATCACCAGCACGCCACCCGAAACCAACAGTTCGCGGCGATGGCCTCTCGCCAGGGTCATGACCGCCAACAAGAGCAGAGCGAGCGCAAGCGCAAGCCACACTCCCTTTGAGCGCATCTCGATGATATTGACGAGGGCAAGCAGCAGGACGGCTGTCGACAGGGCCCAATGCAGGTTCTTGGTTGCTTTTCCGAGGTCCGTTCTCTGCGCCGAGTAGGCCATGAATTGCAGCGTGCAGAGGAAGATGAAACCGGCCGCCACCGACGCGTGGATGGGATTGTTGAAAAGCCACGGGGCAGGTTGGACGCCTTGAAACATGTCCGAATAGAAGGTGTCCGCCGCTAGGAAGACGAGACTGAGGATCATGAACCAGAGCACGAGCCGTGCGGGTTGCCTGACAAACAGCAGAAACGCGAAGCCGGTCGTCGCGTAGAACAGCGGAAACATGTAAATGCCTTCGGCGCCACCCAACTGGTGGGTG
Organism: Mesorhizobium sp. M7A.F.Ca.CA.004.06.1.1; assembly: GCF_003999135.1. Taxonomy (NCBI): domain Bacteria; kingdom Pseudomonadati; phylum Pseudomonadota; class Alphaproteobacteria; order Hyphomicrobiales; family Phyllobacteriaceae; genus Mesorhizobium; species Mesorhizobium sp. M7A.F.Ca.CA.004.06.1.1. The sequence goes on from NZ_RZPQ01000520.1 coordinate 2,099, forward strand.
CCGAAATAGACGATCGCCAGTCGGATGAAGACGTAGAGCGACCAGCCCAGACACAGGAAGCCGACCCAACCGATCAGCGGTTTGCTGTAGGTCCACAAGTCCACTCTGAACCAGCGGATGACCGCGACCAGGGCCAGCGCCAGGCCCGCATAGCGGTAGGTGTCGGCCTCGCGCCACACCGCGGAGACCAAAGCGAGAATGGCGAGTGCCGCAAGCAACAGAAGCAAGGTGTGGCGCGGCGCGTTGTCCTTGGCATCATCCAGGGCATCTCGCGGCAGAGGGGGCGGCAGCAGGACGTGATGCAGGCGGCGCAGTTCGTCGCTGGCCCGTAACACCCCGGCACGTAGCCGGCTCGGCCCGCCCAGCCTTGCGGATTTGTAGCTTCCCGAGGGACCGGCTATGCCCGAGATCCCACTGCTGGCGGCGAAGCCAAGCACGTTTTGGCGGACCGAATAGACTTTCAGGCCAGTATCCCAAAAGCGCTCGAGCGCGACGTCCCATGGCATTTTCATTACGGCGAGCGCCGACAACAGACCCTGCGCGCCCTCTCGCGTCACCAGATAGGCGGCGGCCGAGCCTTGCGGGCCATGCAGCGCACGACCGATCTCATCGCCTTCCGCCGTCTCGACCGCGCGCATGAAGAAGCTCATGCGATGGTTGGTCAGCTTGATGACATCGAAATCCGGCACCGCCGCGATGATGGCCTCGATGCGCCGCATGGTGCTTTCGCTGAAGAGGACGTCGTCCTCGACAATCAGGCCATGGGCGCTGCCACCGGCCAGGAACGTTTCCAGCGCCCGGATATGGCTGCGGTAACAGGCATATTCGCCCGAAAGGATGTCGCGCCCGCTCAGCTTGCGCGCGGCTGGAAGATCGATCTCCGTCCAGTCTTTTTCAGCAAGCGCCCGACCGTCGACGGCGGCAATGCGCTGCAAGGTCAGTCCCGCCGCTTCGGCGCTGGCGAGCAATTCGCTCCAGCGCTGGGTCTCGCGATCGAGGTTGATGGCGAAGATAGGGAGGTTCATTGAAGTTCCATGTTGAGCCGCCACCCACCTGGTCGACCTATGTATGGAAAGAAGGAGATGTTCAAGGCGACACTTTACAGATCATGTGCAAGACCCGAATTTGCCGCGATGCCTCTTGCTCATCTGCGCTTACGACACCGTCGAATCATGAGCTGATCGGCTTCATGGAAGATCGCAAAGGTACTCTCGGGTCCCATGTGCCCAAAAGGGAATAGAACGGCATGGCCGGGCAGCTTCTTTAGACCTCGGATAGGTTTTGTCGGTATTTATCGGAAAAAAGGAGCCGAAGTCATGACTGACATCTGGCACTCACTCCTCGCCAACCTTGCCCTGGTCTCCATCCTCGTGGTCGCCTGGGACCTTGTGGCGGATTTCACCGGGCGTCTCTCGCGGCGGATGCAGTCGCTGCTTCTCGGCGTGGTCATGTGCGTGGGCGCGATCATTTCCATGGCGACGGCCCTGTCCGTCTCCGGCTTCGTCGTCGATCTGCGCGCCGCCTTCATTGCTGCTGCCGCGTTCTTTGGCGGATGGCCGGCAATGCTCATCGCCACGTTCGGCTCCATTGTTTATCGCATCCATCTCGGCGGACAGGGTGCGGGTGCTGGTGTCATGGGTATCCTCATCACCGCAATCGTCGGCATTGCGTGGCACCACATCGTCGCGGCCCGATCGCGCACCATGTACGACATATTCGGTCTGGGCGTAACGGTCGCTCTCGCCGGGCTGATCACGCTCCTGGTCATCCCGGCGCAAGCCGTCACGGGCCTTGTGCAGCAGAGCACGTTCCCGTCCCTCGTGTTCCGCTTTCTCAGCACAATCATCATCGGCGTCCTGCTCGACCGGCAGCAGCGCAGGCGGGAGCTCTTGATGTCCAACATGACCTACCGGGCCATGGTTCGCGAACTGCCGGATTGCCTGAACATAAAAGATGTCGACGGCCGCTTCATCGCCGCCAACCCCGCCACCGCCGAAATGGTTCGCGCCGCTTCGGTCGACGATCTGATCGGCAAGACGGATTTCGATTTCTACCCCAGGGAGGTGGCCGAGCGCTTCCGGCAGGATGAGATGGGCGCGCTGGAGGCCGGGCAGACGTTGCGGATCGACCAGCCCGCGCTTTTCCCGGATGGCCGGCAAGG
>NZ_RZPQ01000521.1:0-4251 GCF_003999135.1 Mesorhizobium sp. M7A.F.Ca.CA.004.06.1.1
GCGCAATGGTTGCTGTCGCGCGCCTCGGCCGGCACCGCGGGCTTCGCGTCGATGAGCGTGAGCTTGCCCGAGGCTTCGTCCAGCGCCATCGCCACGATGGTCGAATCCAGCTCGTTCATAACGAAGACGAAGCGTCCGTTCGGATGCAGTGCGAGGTGGCGTGGACCGGCGCCGGATGGCAAAGCGGATTCGGTTAGCTTGGCCAGATTGCCGTCGTGCCCGATCCGGTAGGACACCAGCCGGTCGATGCCGAGGTCGGCGACGATGGCTGTTCCCCCGCCGATGGTTTCGGTGACGCTGTGGGCGTGCGAGCGCTCCTGCCGTGCCGCATTCGGGCCGCTGCCGGAATGCGAGACGCTGGCCAGCGGGGCCGACAAGGCACCACTCTCCTCTAAGCCATAGACCGCCACCGCGCGATCCGGACCGCCCTCGCCCATGCCGTAATTGGCGACCAGCAGTTTTGTCCCGTCGCGGGTGATGGTGTTGTGGGCGGTGATGCTGCCCAGCGATGGCTGCTTGTTCAGATAGGTGAGCGCGCCCGAGGCACGATCGAAGCTGTAGGCGGAGACAGTTCCCTCGCGCCAGGTGAAGACTTCCGAATTGGCGTAGACGTGTGAACCGTCCGGCGTCACCGAGAAGAAGGTTGGATTGTCGACGTCATCGGCTTCAGCCAGTTTTCGGGTTTCCAGCGTTTCCTCGTCAAAGCTGTAGACGCCGAGACCGACGCCCCGAGCGCCCTGAAAATACGGCGCCTCGCGATTCAGGCTGCCGACAAAGACCAGACAATCCTTGCGCATGATTTTCCTCCCTGCCCGCCTGCGCTTCGGCGCGCGGGAGCAGCCAAAATTTCGCCTGTTCACGCTTGCAACGCAACCCCATATGTGAAAATACTATTTACAAAAGAAGATTGACGGGAGGAGACGTCTTGCATTCAGGCGCCTTGATGCGTGTTCAAATGGTTGCGCGGTCCCTTCGGCAGGACTGGCGGATTCGGTCATGAACGATTTCGCATCCACCGTCGGTGTCGCCTCGACGCATCCCAAGAACATGCCGGCGGATCATGCCGCGCTGCCGGTATGGAACGCCGAAAACTGGTTCTATGAGGATTGGCCGGTCGGGCAGAAGATCCGCTCGTTGCGACGGACCATGGCCGAAGGCGACAGCCATTTGTTCAACACGCTGGTGCTCGACATCCACCCCTATGTGCAGGACCAGATGTTTGCCGAGAGCGAAGGCATTTTCGGCAAGCGGCTGATCGCCGGCGCCTTCGTCTTCTCGGCTGGCCTGGGACTGGTCGCCACCAACTGCGTCAACGCCTTTTCCTATGGCTACGACAAGCTCCGCTTCATAAAACCCGTCTTCATTGGCGACACGATCTATTCGATCCGCTCCAATCTCGACAAGAAGCCCCGCTACCAGGAGATGGGGCTGATCCGCGCCAGCTACGAGGTGTTCAAGGGCGAAGGCGAGCTGGTTCTCTATTGCGAGCATCTGCAGACGGTGAAGTACCGCAACCCGGCCGACTTCGTCGGCAAGACGGAGAAATAACGATGCCGGCAGCAGCCGAATTGCCGCTCGCCGGTCTCGTCGTCGTCGACATGAGCCAGTTCCTGTCCGGGCCTTATTGCTCGCTGAGGCTGCTCGATCTCGGCGCGCGCGTCATCAAGATCGAGCGCCCGGATGGCGGCGACCTGTCGCGCCGGCTCTATCTCAGCGACACCGAGATCGGCGGCGATTCCACCATCTTCCATGCCATCAACCGGGCCAAGGAAAGTCTTGCCATCGACCTCAAGAACGAGGCCGACCTCGAGGCGCTGCGCGGCCTTCTGGCCAAGGCCGACGTGCTGATCCAGAATTTCCGGCCGGGCGTCATCGAACGGCTCGGCCTGGACTACGAGGCGGTCCGCAAGATCAATCCACGCCTGGTCTATGCCTCGATCAGCGGCTATGGTGAGGACGGCCCGTGGGTCAAACGCCCGGGCCAGGATCTCCTGGCGCAGGCGCGTTCCGGCGTGATGTGGTTGAACGGCGACGAGGACCAGGGGCCGGTGCCATTCGGCCTCGCCATCGGCGACATGCTGGCCGGTGCGGCCTGTGCGCAGGGCATTCTGGCCGCACTGGTGCGGCGCGGTATCACCGGTCAGGGCAGCCACATCGAAACCAGCCTGCTGGAAGCGCTTGTCGATTTCCAGTTCGAGGTGCTGACCACGCATCTCAATGACGGCCGCCGGCTGCCCAGGCGCTCCAGTTTCCGCAGTGCGCATGCCTATCTGTCGGCGCCTTACGGTGTCTATCCGGCCAAGGACGGCTACCTCGCCATCGCCATGACGCCGATCCCCAAGCTGGCCGATCTCTTGTCGCTCAGCGAACTCGCACCCTATCGCGACAAGCCGGCATCCTGGTTCACCGCGCGCGACGACATCAAGGCGATCATCGCGCAGCGGATCGCGACCAAGACCATCGATGAGTGGCTTGATATCCTCGAGCCGGCCGACATCTGGTGCGCCAAAGTGCTGACCTGGCCGGAGATGCTGGCGAGCGAAGGGTTCCAGTCGCTCGACATGCTGCAGACTGTGACGCGCGAGGACGATGTCTCGATCCTCACCACCAGTTCGCCGCTCCGGGTCGATGGCATAAGGGCCAAGGTCGATCGGGCGGCGCCCCGCATCGGCGAGCACAGTGCCGCCATCCGCGCGGAGTTCGGCCTGTGAGCGTGCCCATCCTCAAGGGCATGACCTGGAGCCATCCGCGTGGCTACGATCCGATGGTCGCCTGCTCGTCGCTATGGCAGCAGAAGACCGGCGTCGTGATCGAATGGGACAAGCGCTCGCTTCAGGACTTCGAATCCTTTCCGGTCGAGGAACTGGCGCGCGCCTATGATCTCATCGTCATCGACCATCCGCATGTCGGCCAGATCACGGCCGAAGGCTGCCTGGAGCCGCTGGATGTCGCCGGACGCGAGGCGGAACGCACGGCCCTTGCGTCGGGCAGCGTCGGCCAGTCCTATCCGAGCTACAACTGGCAAGGACGGCAATGGGCTTTCCCGATCGATGCGGCAACCCAAGTCCAGGCATGGCGGCCGGATGCGATCAGTGCGCCACCGGCGCGCTGGAGCGAGGTGCTCGATCTCGCCCGTCAAGACCGCGTGCTGCTGCCGTTGCGGCCGCCTCACGTGTTGATGGTTTTCTACACGCTTGCCGGCAATCTCGGGCATTCCTGCACGACCGATTCATCCGACGATCTGATCGATGTGGAGATCGGTAGCCAAGTCTTCGAGGCAATGCGCGAGATCACAGCGCTGGTCGATCCCGCGTGTTTCGAGATGGACCCGATTGCCGTCTCCGAACGTATGGCGGAGGCCAGTTCCAGGTTCGTTTGCGCGCCACTGATCTATGGCTACGTGTCCTATGCGACGGATGGCTTTCGAGCGAACCGGCTGGCCTTTGCCGATGTTCCGGTCATCGGTTCCGGCGGCCCGGTCGGTTCGGCGCTTGGCGGCACCGGCATAGCGGTTTCAGCCTTTTCCAGAGCCAGGGATGCCGCGATCGACTTCGCCTATTGGGTCGCGAGCGGCGATGTTCAGCGCGGCCCCTATGCCGCCGCCGGGGGCCAGCCCGGCCATGCAGCGGCCTGGGAAGATCAAGCCGTCAATGAAGCGACCGGCGACTTCTATCGGGATACGCGAGCGACGCTGGAGGGCGCATGGGTGCGGCCGCGCCATGACGGCTACATGGCGTTCCAGCAGGCGGCTTCCGAACGCATCCTTTCCGGCATGACCTCCCGGCATCAAGCCCGACAGGTCGTTGCCGATCTCAATCGCCTGTTTCGGGAGAGTTCCCCGGCGCAGGTGTCCGGCGCTGCCGGTGGAGGAGCCTGAACCAAACCGAACGGAGGAGAACAAGAATGACAGGAATGATCCGCGGCCTGCTGGCCGCAACGGCGCTTGCCTCGCTTGCAACGACCGCCTTTGCACAGGATGTGCAAGGCGTCATCGGTGGACTGCCGACCGAACTCAAGGCGCAGTATGACGGCGCGCCCCAGAAGGTGCTGCCCTCGGCCTGGGACAATTTCACCGCGCCGCCCAAGCCGTGGAAATGGTGCCACTCGGAATCATATCAGGGCAATCCGTGGCGGGTCACGGTGACCAAGGAACTGAAGCGCCTTGTCGACGGGCTAATCGCCGACGGCACCGTCTCCAGCTTCGAGGTGTCGGACTCCAACAATGACGCCAGCCAGCAGATCAACCAGATC
>NZ_RZPQ01000522.1:0-4248 GCF_003999135.1 Mesorhizobium sp. M7A.F.Ca.CA.004.06.1.1
GCGTGTAGCGACTGAGCGCCGAAATGCAGAAATGCGGATTGCCCGACAGAAAATTCTGCGGGCTGGCATGGATGTTGGTGAAATTGCACCGGCCGCCGCCGGAGATGCGGATCTTCTCGCCAGGCGCCGTCGCATGATCGAGGATCAGCACCGAACGGCCGCGCTTGGCCGTCTCCACGGCGCACATCATTCCGGCGGCACCCGCGCCGATGATCACTACATCATAGGATTGCATCAGGCTATTCGTTCCCGCTCGACCAACTCATTTGGGGCGCGCCACTTGCGCTGCCTGATACCACTTTGGCCCGATAGTTTTCTAGCAATCCCGTCCCAGCAGCCTGGTGATCTGGGGGGTGACGATTATGGTGAACAGCCCGGGATCGCTGAAAGCCCTCGCGGACAGCATTGCCCCGTGAACCGATGCCATCAGCATCTGGGCCTCCTCCTCCGGCCGGTTGTTCAAGCGGAACAAGTCCTGTTCCATTCCAGCCCGCAGCACCGACGTAAGCCATCCCGCGAGATTTTGGAAATGGGCACGAACGCGTGACGCCACCTCTTCCGGCAGCATCTGCATCTCGCCGGCGAGCATCGCGCAGACGCAGAACGACGGCGAGGCATCGCGAATGCATGTCCGCCAATAGTTCAGATAGGACTGCAGTTGTTCAGCAGGGCTTGAGAGTTCTCCCCGGAGAGACTCCAAACCCACTTCGGCCTGCCGCCTGTAACGATCCACCAGCACCGAAACCAGCTCGGCCTTCGTCGGAAAATGATGGTGGATACTCGCCTTCCTGATGCCGATGTCAGCCGAGATATCGGCATAGCTGAACCCGTTGTAGCCTCCCGCGACGATGAGAGACTGCGCGACATCGAGAATCTTTTCTGAAGTCGAAGCCATTGATTTCATATCGCCGCCTACCTTCTGGTAGGCGAACTGTCAAGGTTGCATCGTTCCCGATTCTCACAGGGAGGTGTTCCGGACATTGGGTTGACTTAGGGGTTTTGTCTACCTACTAATAGGTAGACAGCAACAAGGAATCTGCCAATGCAAAACCAATCTTTCACCCGGTCCGGATGGCTACGATCCTATTATTTCGCACGCGCCATATTTTCTATCGCCTGGGTTGCTGCCGCCATCCTGTTCAACGGGCAACCCGGTCCCACCGCGTTTCTGCTCGTGATCTACCCGGCATGGGACGCTCTCGCCAATCTGGTTGACGCCAGGGTAAATGGCGGCCTGAAGGCCAACTCGTCCCAGGCTTTGAATGTCGTGGTCAGCACGATAACGGCGCTCGCCGTCATCGTGGCGGTTAACAACAGCATGTATGCCGTTCTGGCCGTGTTTGGGGTTTGGGCGATCCTCTCAGGCCTGCTGCAGCTGAACACGGGACTAAAGCGTTGGCGCTACCAAGGCGCACAATGGCCGATGATCCTCAGTGGTGAGCAGTCGGCCCTCGCCGGCGGCTTCATGATCAGCCGATCCCTCGGCACGGCTGCGCCGACGATTCTGGACATCGCCCCTTATGCCGGGTTCGGCGCGTTTTACTTTCTGCTTTCCGCAATTTGGCTTGTCGTAGCAGCCTATCGCAAGGCAAACGCCTAGGTGCTGCCCGATCCGGCGGCGGCAAGGTGAAAGTCATCTGCCGCCGTCGAAAGGGCAAGCATCGCTCACTCTTTGCCGCATCGGCTGCCGTTCTGGTTCAAAGACGCGTAGCGTCCTGCTCAGGGGCGCGACCGCTGCCTTAGATCAGCGTCTCGGCGAACAACGTCGTCAGCCGCTTCCAATGGCGTTCGGCACCCGCGGCGTTGAAAACGCTATGATCGGGCACGCACCAGCCATGCGCCATCCCGGCATAGTTCTCGATGACATGGTCGACTTCCGCAACCCGCAACGCTTCCTCCAATCGCATCGATTGTTCCGGCGGGAAACTTCTGTCGACACCCGACATGCCGACATAGACGCGCGCCTTGATGGAGGCTGCCTTGCGATGCGGGCTGTCGGCGGCGTCGCTGGCCAGATTGCCGCCATGGAAGCTTGCGGCCGCCCTTATCCTGTCGGGATAGTTAGCGGCGGCGTTCAACGCCCGGCCGCCACCCATGCAATAGCCGACGGTGCCGATCGGCCCGGTGATGCCCTCGGCAGCAAGCGCGTCGAGGAACGCACCGCTGTCGCTGATGGTCATCTCCTGTGTCGTGCCGGTGACCAGCGCCATCAGCGGGATTTTGGTCTTTTCCTCGGCGAAGGCGGTCTTGGCGTCGAACGGCCCGTAGGGCGCATTGCGGTAGAATAGGTCGGGCACCAGCACCGCATAGCCTTCATTCGCGAGCCGCTCGGCCATACCGTCGAGCGCCGGCCGCGGACCGAAGGCGTCCTGATAGAGAATGACGCCGGCCTTGGCAGGAGATGCGTTTGCCGAGTGGAAAAGCCCGGCATTGGCAACACCATCCCTGGTCTTGATCTGAATGTCGTGTTTCGTCATCGCCCGCTCCGTTCGACTGATGCGCGATACATATCCGCGCAAGGCCATACGGCAAGGCATTCCCGGGGCGTGGCAGTCAACATTTCGTGCAGGATTGCGGACGCTATTGCTCGCCCTCGCGCACGGTCCGCGCGCCGACATGCAGCGCACGGCCGGCACCGAGCCCCATGATGGCTACGCCAAGCCCGAGCGCGACGAACAGGAACGCCGTTCCCGAGAAACTGCCGGTCCAGTCGCGGATCAGGCCCACCAGCAGCGGACCGAATGCCGCCAGCACATAGCCGACGCCTTGCGCCATGCCTGAAAGATGCGCGGCGACATGCGAATCCGGCGAACGCAGCACGATCAAGCTCATGGCAGCCGCGATAAGGCCACCTTGCCCGATGCCTTGCAGGACCGCCCAGAACAGCATCGTCGAGGTCGGCGCAAAGAGAATGCCGAGCAGCGCGACCACCGCCGTGGCAACGAGCGCCACATTGATGCCGCGCTGGTCCTTCAGCCGCATCGCAAAGGATGGCACGGCGAGGCAGGTGATGACCTGCGCCATCACTGACACCGAAACCATGGCGCCAGCGGTGGCCGCATCGAAGCCACGCTCGCGCAGGATCGGCGCCAGCCAGCCGAAGATGCAATAGGCGAGCGCCGACTGCAGCCCCATGAACAGCGTCACCTGCCAGGCCAGGCGATCGCGCCAAAGCCCGACGACGCGAAAGCCTTGATGGCTCACTTGCCGCCGGCTGCCCAGCGCCTGCGGAATCCAGATCAGCAACACAATCAGGGTCGGCACCGCCCAGGCAGCAAGTGCTCCGGACCATGAACCGGTGACAAAATGCTCGATCGGCAGCGTGAAGCCGGCGGCGGCGGCCGAGCCGGCGCAGAGCGCCATGGTGTAGAGCCCGGTCATGACGGCGGCCCTGTCGGCGAAATCGCGCTTCACCAGGCCCGGCAGCAGCACATTGCCGATGGCAATGGCGCCGCCGGCCAGGAAAGTCGCGACAAACAGCAGAGGAACCGTACCGAACCAGCGCAGGCCGGTTCCCAGCACCAGCAAGGCGAGCGCCCCGAGCAAAGTGCGCTCGGCTCCATAGCGCTGCGCAAGCCTTGGCGCGAAGGGCGCGAACAGGCCGAGGCACAGGACGGGCAGCGTCGTCAGCAGGCTGGCGCCCGTTGTCGACAGCCCGGTTGCCTGCATCACCTCGGGCAACAGCACCGACAGGCTCGAAAACAGCGGCCGCAGACTGAAGGCGATCAGCACAAGGCTCGCGCCAAGCACGATGCGCGCCGCACGGCTGCGCAGTTCAGGCGGCTGCGGCATGGGCAGGCTGTCGGCCTCGGCACCGATGAGTTCCAGACCCTCGACCTCGGCCTTCGGATCAGGCTGACGAAAACTCTGGTTCATTGCGAAAGCAGTCTTTCAAGTTGGGCAAGCACCGGCGCCATGAAGGCTCGGACGGCGGCAACGGCGCGCTCGGGATCGCTCGCGGCAATGGCGTCGACGATTGCCGCATGCGCCTGGTGGTCCGGCTCGGGCAGATCGCCGTCGATGGTGGCATGGATGGTCTCGGTGATGGCAGCGGTGAAGAAGTCGTAGAGCTCCATCATCGCCCTGTTGCCGGACGCCGCGACAACCGATTTGTGGAAGGCGAGATCGCGCCGGATGAAGGCTTCGCTTCCGCCTTCGGCGACAGTGCCGCGCGCGGCAAGCAATTGCCGCATCCGATCGAGGTCGGCTGGCGTGTGGCGCAAGGCGGCGAGCCTCGCGGCTTCGAGG
>NZ_RZPQ01000523.1:0-4241 GCF_003999135.1 Mesorhizobium sp. M7A.F.Ca.CA.004.06.1.1
GAAACTGCCTGTTGTCGTCGATTCTCCCGGCGGCAATGTCGAGGCGGCGCTGACGCTTGGCCGGCTGATCCGCAAGAACAAGTTCGATATCGCCATCGGCAAGACGGTGTTTTCCAGCTGCCAGCCCGATGCGAAGGGCTGCCAGGGCCGTGACGCCCGCTACTTCGGCGATGTCATCGACTATGGCGCCATGTGCAATTCCGCCTGTCCTCTGATGTTTGCCGGCGGTATCAGGCGGGTGGCCGGCGAATGGGCCTATCTCGGCGTCCATCAGATCACCACGACCTACATCCGTACGAAATTGCAATACCGGACCACCTATCGCGTCGTGGGAGGCAAGAAGAAGATCCTCAACACAAAGATCGTCAGCCGCAAGAACGCCGGCAGCTACAAGACCTACGAGATGAGCAAGGCGGTTGAGAAAAAGCTGGCGGCCTACCTGAAACAGATGGGCATCGAACAAAGCATGCTCGAAACGATGAAGGGCACCCCGGCCAGCGAAATCCACCAGATCGCCCTCGACGACATGCTGGCGATGAAGCTGGTCACCAGCACGGACGCTGTAGGCGTGTTGACCGCGGCAAGCCTGTGCGAGCCCGGTCGCCTGGCCGCGAATTGCCGGGAAATGCCGGGGAACAAGCCTGACGGCCTGACGGCGACCGCGGATAAGTCTGCTCCGCCGGCGATCGAACCCGAGGCGGCGCGGCGCGATGAGGACATGCGCTTCGTTGTCGTTCGCGGCACCAATCCACTCTGCAATCCAGACTGCCCGGAATGGATTTCGGCGGAAGGTGCGATCACCCCCCGGACCCCGCAGAAGCTGCGCCAATTGCTCGCCATGCTTGGCAAACGGCAACTGCCTGTCGTGATCAGTTCGAGGGGAGGCGACCTGCTCAGCGCCCTGGCGGCAGGACGGCTTATCCATGAAAAGAAGCTCGACGTCGCCGTTGGCCGCACCGATTTCGTCGGCTGTGACCCAGGGGCGTGGAATTGCCTGGCCAAAGAGGGCGCCTATGCCGGGCTGAGCATCGATGCCGGCGTGGAGTGCGATTCGGCCTGCGCGCTGATGCTTGCCGGCGGCATCAGGCGGTTTGTCGGTCCCCAGGCGCGGCTTAGCCTTTACCCGATGGGGCAAAAGCAGATGGTCAAGGCCTATCTCGAGGAGATGGCGATCGGTCCCGCCCTGTTCGCAGCGATCGAGCGGCGCTCGGTCGAGCGCCGGCTGGAACCCGGCATGATGCTGAAGGTCGGCCTGACGACCGGCCTGCAATCGGTCGACGCGCTGACCGGTGCCACCATTTGCGAGGCGGTGCCAAGACCCGAGAATTGCCGGATCCGGCCTTCCGCCAATGCCGAGGCTGATGCGCCGGCCAAATTGTAGTGTGCGGCGGAGCCGGAAACCGGGCATGAGGCAGCTTGAGCCGCTTCCGATTGTTCCGCTATCGTCGCTGCTGGCGGCGCCAGGCAGGCGGAGGATCGATGCCGGCCTGGGTTGGGGCGTGCCGGGCGGCCCCTATAAGCCACCGGTACGAAACCATGATCGGCACGAAACGTATCGGGCGCAGGCATCCGGAATAACGCCACAATAGGGCGGAATGCTGCACTGGCCTGCAACCGTGAACGGTCCCGAGATGCTGATCGCCCATCTTCCAAGTGGCTATATTCTCGGAACGTTCATGCGCAGGCAGTGGCCTGGCAGCCCGGCTATCGTCGGGGCCGCCATAGTCGGCAGTGTCATCCCCGATATCGATATGCTGTATTTCCATTTCATCGACGGCGGACGCACCCGCCATCACTCCTATATGACGCATTGGCCGCTGTTCTGGGCGGCCGCAGGGGCGCTGTCGTTGCTATTCGTCAGCTGGCGCGCCCGCTCGTATCTGGCAGCCACGGCTGCCTTCTTTGCCGCCGCCATGCTGCATATGGTCCTCGATACGCTGGCGTCGCCGATATTGTGGCTGATGCCATTCGATCGGCGGGCGTTCGAACTCGTCACTGTACCGGCGGACTTCAGCAATTGGGTGCTCAGCTTTTTGCTGCACTGGACGTTCGCATGCGAACTCCTGATATGCGGCTGGGCGCTTTGGCTTGCACGCGGGCGACCGCAGCCTGCCACGAATGCCGCTTGAGGACGCTCCACATCGAAGAGGGCAGGCGACGTCTCTCTCAATCACGCCACCGCGCGCTGGCGACTTCAGGCCGGAGCTTGGGATCGACCCGGATGGCCTTGTCGGGATTAAGGCGCGTTTGCTTGCAAACCGCTCTTTACAGAGCGTGCGGAAGCTTTTAGGAAGCGCCTTCTGCGCCGACATGCGCACGATACGGGCATAGCTCAGTTGGTAGAGCGGCGGTCTCCAAAACCGCAGGTCGTAGGTTCGAGCCCTGCTGCCCGTGCCATTTCTTGGAATGGCATTCAACGCAATGTTTCGCCGTTTCGAAATGGCGTTTCAAAGCGATATTTCCATGCTCTGGCCTTTGAAAATCGGCGACCCGCTTGCCATATAGGGTCGATTGGGGCATAAGAGCGCCATAGCCGGGACGGAACGACTGGATGGTTCCGAGGCGGTGTTTGGTCATAAAGCGGAGACTTGCCACTTGCGTGGATCAAGAATCGGTTTTATGTAGACGAAACAGACACGCGACGCGTGGAGCTGGGAAACCGGCTTTACGCGTCTGATTTGCATGGGCGAAATGATTGCGCTGATTCGGCGCGAGATTGGGCTCAGGCGGCACGTCCCGGCCAGCGGGATCATCCAGGAGACCCGGCCAACGGGTCTTGAAGACAGAGCGGCATATGGCTTCGAAAACCACAAATCCTTTCGTCTTTCTCCAGCAGGTTCGCGCGGAGACCGCCAAGGTGACTTGGCCGTCGCGACGCGAAACGATGATCTCGACGGTGATGGTTCTGGCCTTCGCAGTGATCGCGATGATCTTTTTCTTCACCGCCGATCAGCTCATGGGCCTTGCGGTCGAACAGATTCTGGGCATCGGACGCTAAGTCCGGCGATTACGGAGAAGTCTTGAAATGACCGCGCGCTGGTACATCGTCCACGCTTATTCGAACTTTGAAAAGAAGGTCGCCGAGGATATCGAGAACAAGGCCAAGCAGAAGGGCCTGTCCGCCGACATCCACCAGATCGTGGTTCCGACCGAGAAGGTCGTCGAAGTTCGCCGCGGCCGCAAGGTCGATGCCGAGCGCAAGTTCTTCCCGGGCTATGTGCTGCTGAAGGCCAATTTGACCGACGCCGTGTTCTCGCTGGTCAAGAACACACCGAAGGTCACCGGCTTCCTGGGCGACTCCAAGCCGGTGCCGATCACCGAGGCGGAAGCCCAGCGCATCCTGAACCAGGTGCAGGAAGGCGTCGAGCGGCCCAAGCCCTCGGTCACGTTCGAGATCGGCGAAGCGATCCGCGTTTCGGATGGTCCGTTCGCGTCGTTCAACGGTTTCGTCCAGGAAGTGGACGAGGAGCGGGCGCGGCTCAAGGTGGAAGTTTCGATCTTCGGGCGCGCCGTGCCGGTCGATCTGGAATTCGGACAGGTCGAAAAGGGCTGATCCGAAATCCCTGACGCCGGTTTGGCGATCAGGGGAGGCGGCGCGGAAGCGCGCGGCCTGAGACGGTGGGAGGCGAGTGCGGCTTTAGCCGGCTGCGCGAACCGCACCACCAGACTGCAACCGCCGGCATGACCGGCATAGACAAAGGCAGGAAAAGAGATGGCTAAGAAAATTGCAGGCCAGCTCAAGCTCCAGGTGAAAGCGGGATCGGCGACGCCGTCTCCCCCGATCGGCCCGGCGCTTGGTCAGCGTGGCATCAACATCATGGAATTCTGCAAGGCGTTCAACGCGCAGACCCAGGAAATGGAAAAGGGATCGCCGGTTCCGGTCGTCATCACCTACTATCAGGACAAGTCCTTCACCTTCGTCATGAAGACGGCGCCGGTGAGCTACTTCCTGAAGAAGGCGGCGAACCTGACGTCCGGTTCCAAGGAGCCGGGCAAGGTCAAGGCCGGTACGGTTTCGCGTGACAAGGTCCGCGAGATTGCCACCGCGAAGATGAAAGACCTGAACGCAAACGACGTCGAAGCGGCCATGCGCATGGTCGAGGGCTCCGCCCGCTCGATGGGTCTGGAAGTGGTGGGCTAAGATCATGGCAAAGATTGCAAAGCGCGTATCGAAGACCCGCGAAGGCATCGATCCCAACAAGGCTTATGCCCTGGGCGATGCGCTGAAGCTGCTCAAGGAC
>NZ_RZPQ01000524.1:0-4236 GCF_003999135.1 Mesorhizobium sp. M7A.F.Ca.CA.004.06.1.1
CCTCAACGTGCCTGTCACTGAGGGCAAAGTCACCGACACCACCCGCATCGAACGCATCGCGCCGACCATCGCCGAGCTGTCAGGCAAGGGTGCCAAGGTCATCCTGCTCGCCCATTTCGGCCGACCCAAGGATGGCCCCTCGCCCGAATTCTCGCTGGAACCGATCGCCAAGGCGACAGCCGACGTGCTCGGCCGCCCCGTCGGTTTCGCCTCGGATTGCGTCGGCGACACGGCCGGAAGCGCTGTCGCCGCCATGAACAAGGGCGACGTGCTGCTGCTCGAAAACACCCGCTTCTACAAGGCCGAGGAGAAGAACGATCCGGCCTTCACGGAAAAACTCGCCGCCAATGGCGATATCTTCGTCAACGACGCCTTCTCGGCCGCGCACCGCGCGCATTCTTCGACGGAGGGGCTGGCGCATCTGTTGCCGGCTTTTGCCGGCCGCACCATGCAAGCCGAGCTTGAGGCGCTGGAGAAGGGCCTGGGAAAACCGGTTCGTCCGGTCGTCGCCATTGTCGGCGGCGCCAAAGTCTCGACCAAGATCGATCTGTTGATGAACCTG
Source organism: Mesorhizobium sp. M7A.F.Ca.CA.004.06.1.1 (assembly GCF_003999135.1). Taxonomy (NCBI): domain Bacteria; kingdom Pseudomonadati; phylum Pseudomonadota; class Alphaproteobacteria; order Hyphomicrobiales; family Phyllobacteriaceae; genus Mesorhizobium; species Mesorhizobium sp. M7A.F.Ca.CA.004.06.1.1. The sequence goes on from NZ_RZPQ01000524.1 coordinate 563, forward strand.
GTGAAGAAGGTCGATGCCCTCGTCATCGGTGGCGGGATGGCCAACACCTTTCTTGCCGCGCGTGGCACCAATGTCGGCAAATCGCTGTGCGAGCATGATCTCGCCGCGACCGCCAAGCAGATCATGATCGAGGCGGCCGAGGCCGGCTGCGCCATCATCCTGCCGGTCGACGGCGTCGTCGCCAAGGAGTTCAAGGCGGGCGCGGAATGCGAGACCGTCGCCATATCGGACGTGCCGGCCGACGGCATGATCCTCGATGTCGGCGCCAAAACCGTGACGGCCATCGGCGAATGGATCGACCGCGCCGCGACACTGGTCTGGAACGGCCCGCTCGGCGCCTTCGAGATCGCGCCCTTCGATCATGCGACGGTGGCAGCTGCCAAGCACGCGGCGTCGCGCACCAAGGAAGGCAAGCTGGTCTCGGTCGCCGGCGGTGGCGATACGGTGGCGGCGCTCAACCATGCCGGTGTCGCCGACGACTTCACCTATGTCTCGACCGCCGGCGGCGCTTTCCTGGAATGGATGGAAGGCAAGCCGCTGCCCGGTGTCGATGTGCTGAAGCGCTGAGGCTCCGCGGCGATCAACACTCGGAGAGCAAACAAGGCTGCCCGAGGCTTTCAATCGATTCGAGCTTTCCGATGCCATTCCTTTGGCGGTAGACTTCCGTTAAGCGCGGAACAACCGTTTCAGGAGAAGCAACAATGAGCGAACGTCTCGAAGACATTGCCGCCGCGATCGTCGCCGATGGCAAGGGCCTGCTGGCCGCCGACGAAAGTTCGGGCACCATCAAGAAGCGCTTCGACGTCATCGGCGTCGAATCGACAGCCGACAGCCGCCGCGACTACCGCGAGATGATGTTCCGCACCAGGGAAGCGATGACCCGCTACATCTCCGGCGTCATCCTCTATGACGAGACGATCCGCCAGAAGGCCGCCGACGGCACGCCGCTGGTCGACATCATCAAGGCGGCCGGCGCCATCCCCGGCATCAAGGTCGACGCCGGCGCCAAGCCGCTGGCCGGGTTTCCCGGCGAGACCATCACCGAAGGCCTCGATGGCCTGCGCGAGCGCCTTGCCGATTACTACAAGCTCGGCGCCCGCTTCGCCAAATGGCGCGCGGTGATCGACATCGATATCGCCAAAGGCGTGCCTTCGGGGACCTCGATCGGCTCGAACGCGCACGCACTCGCCCGCTATGCAGCCCTTTGCCAGGAGGCCGGCATTGTGCCGATCGTCGAACCGGAAGTGCTGATGGATGGCGCCCACGATATCGACACCTGCTACGACATCTCGAAGGCAACGCTGATCAAGCTTTATGACGAGCTCCATGCGGCGCGCGTCGTGCTGGAAGGCACCATCCTGAAACCGAACATGGTGCTGGCCGGCAGGAAGTCGGGCAAGGTGAGCAGCCCCGAAGAAGTCGCCGAAAAGACCATAAAACTGTTCCGCGAAACCGTGCCGGCAGCGGTGCCGGGCATTGCCTTCCTCTCCGGCGGCCAGGAGGACGAGGAGGCGACCGCCAACCTCAACGCCATCAACGCCATCGGGCCGCACCCGTGGAAGCTGACCTTCTCCTATGGCCGCGCACTGCAGGCCGCGCCACAGAAAGCCTGGAGCGGCAAGGCCTCGAACGTTGCCGCCGGCCAGGCCGCCTTCACCCATCGCGCCCACATGAACCATCTGGCAGCGCTCGGAAAATGGAAGGCGAGCCTGGAACAGGCCGCCTGATCACAGTCCTTTCTTCCTCCTTCGAACCCGGGCCGATGCGCCCGGGTTTTTTTGTTTGTGACTTGCCGGGCTTGGGGCGGAGCCTCTCCGTCCTTATTTCCTCTCGGGCGATGTCGGGTTGTGCTCATCCCGAACGTCCTTGGAATGACACTTCAGGGAGAGGTTCATGCATCGCAACAAGATCGTTTCGCGCGAAGACTGGTTCCAGGCGCACAAGGCGCATCTGGCGCGCGAGAAGGAACTGACGCGGCTCCGCGAGCGGATAGCGGCTGAGCGACGTGAATTGCCCTGGCTGAAGATCCGGAAGGACTATGTCTTCGAAACCGGGCAAGGGCCGAAGAGACTGGCCGACCTGTTTGCCGGCAACAGCCAGCTGATCGTCTATCACTTCATGTTCGGGCCGGGCTGCGTCAGTCATTGCGAGGGCTGCTCATTCCTTGCAGATCATATCGACGGCGCCAATCAGCATCTGCGGCATCACGACGTGTCGCTGGTCGTGGTTTCGCGCGCTCCACTGGCGGAACTTCTGCCTTACAAGCAGCGCATGGGCTGGAAGTTCGACTGGGTGTCGTCCTATGCCTCGGATTTCAACTTCGACATGCAGGTCTCCTTCACCGACAAGCAGATCGCCGCGGGCGACACCACCTACAATTTCGAGACCCGTCCACGAACATCGAAGGAGCTTCCCGGCACCAGCGTTTTCTACCGGGACGAGGCCGGCGACATCTTCCTCACCTTCATGTCGCGCGCCCGCGGCGGCGAGGCGCAGATCGGCGCCTACAACTATCTCGACATGACGCCGAAGGGCCGCAACGAGAACGGCCCCTATCACGGACTGATGGATTGGGTGCGGCTGCACGATGAATATCAGGGCAAGCAAGCGGGGCAGGCGAGTTGCTGCGATTGAAGAGCGTTCCCGTCGACCAAAACATGCGCTAAGGCTGCCGCTGATCGTTTAACGGTACTGCCATGCGCTTCCCGTCCCTACTCACCTGGCTCGCCTTCCCGGTCTATATCTGGCAAGGCCTCGGCGTGCGACGCCGCACCACGCGCATGCTGCCGGCGCAAGGGCCGGTCATGCACGAAATATCAGGCAAGGCGCCTGATATTTCGCTTCTGGTGCTGGGCGATTCGTCCGCCGCGTCGGTCGGCATAGGCAATTCGGAACATGGGCTTGCCGCGCAACTCGCCGTGCTGATTTCACAAAGCACAGGCCGCACCGTGCGCTGGCGGGCGGCCGGCTTTAATTCGGCAACGTCGGGCCAGATACGCGACCATGTCCTGCCCAATCTGTCGGCCGAACCGTGGACGCATATCGTGTTGGCCATCGGCACCAACGACACCAAGAATTTTCACTCCGTGCCGCGCTTCAAGAAGGAGTTCGGCGGCCTGCTCTACGGCCTGCGCGCCAAATGGCCGGAAGCACGCGTGGTGTGGTCGCCGGTGCTGGAGTTCACGCGGGCTCCGGCCATGCCGCCGCTGCTCGGAAAAATCCTTGAGATTCGCGCCACCGACATGAACCGGATGGGCGAACGCCTTTGCCTGGAGCGCGGCGCGGTGCCGGCGCCGCGCCTGCCGATCACCAATCCGGAAGCCGGCTTTGCCTCGGACGGCTTTCACGCCTCGGAAGCAGGCTACCGGGCCTGGGCCGAGCATCTGGTTGGCCCGGTGCTTGGCAATTGAGCACCGACGACAAGTGCCGTCCTACGTCAAATGCCCGAGCACGGCCGCCAGTGAAATCGCAGCCATGGCGAGCAGTGCCAGCTTCCAGAAATCGCCGCGTCGCTTGAGGCCTGGCCAGCCAAGCGGCTTGATCAGTTGAATGACCATGAAACCGACGATGACAAGGGCGAGGAATTTCGTCATGCCGCCTTTGACCAGCAACGCGCCCGGCTGTCAAAGCACGTCGTTCATTGCCTGAGAAAGAACGACGCCGCGATCCTGGGT
>NZ_RZPQ01000525.1:0-4231 GCF_003999135.1 Mesorhizobium sp. M7A.F.Ca.CA.004.06.1.1
TCGAGAAACTGGTCAAGGGGCTGGAGGCGCATCCGCAGGTCGCCATCCTCTCCGACGAGATCTACGACGTCATGACCTATGATGGCGAGACGCATTGCTCGCTGCTCGGCTTTCCCGAGATCCGTGACCGGCTGATCGTGCTCAACGGCTGGTCGAAAACCTGGGCGATGACCGGCTGGCGCATGGGCTGGTCGATCTGGCCGAATGGCGACAAGGGCGCCCATCTCTACGACAAGGTGCGCAAGCTGGCTGTCAACTGCTGGTCCTGCGTCAACGCGCCGAGCCAGTTCGCCGGCATCGCGGCAATCGACGGCCCGCAGGACGATGTCGCCAATATGATGCGCGCCTTCGACCGCCGCCGGAAGATCGTCGTCGAGGGATTGAACGCGCTGCCCAACATGTCCTGCATCACGCCCAAGGGCGCGTTCTACGCTTTCCCCAACGTCTCGAAGACCGGCTGGAAGGCCAAGAAGCTCGCCTCGGCGCTGCTCGACGAGGCCGGCGTGGCGCTGATCGGCGGTCCCGATTTCGGCATTCTCGGCGAAGGCTATATCAGGCTCTCCTACGCCAATTCCGAGGAGAACATCTTGCGGGCGCTGGAACGGATCGGGGCCTTCCTGGCGAAGTAAGCTTGAAAGCGGCCCGCTGTCCTCTTCCGGACAATTTGCGGCTGTGGCATGACCGTGTCATGAGCCGTCCGGAGGCGCGCGGCCAAGACTGGGCGTGCATGTCGAGAACGGCTACGGTCCTCGGATCAGGATCGAAGTGGGGTGACATCGGATGTTCTATGCAATCCTTGCCTATCATGTGGAAGACGCAATCAAGGCGCTGACGCCGCAGGAAGATACGGCGCTGATGGCTGACTTGCTCAAGATCCATGAAGGGCTCTATGCCGACGGCAGCCTTGGCCCGTCGGCGCGGCTTGGCGCGACACAATCGGCCTGCACCTTGCGCGACGGCATGATCGTCGACGGCCCCTTCGCCGAAACCAAGGAACAGCTTCTCGGCCTCTATGTCGTCGACTGCCCGACGCGGGACGATGCCATCGCTATCGCGCGCGACTTTCGTCGCGTCAATCCGACCGCCGTCTACGAGATCCGTCCTATCGCGCTCTATCTGCCCGGCACAGAGCTACCGGGAGAATGACTAGCCACGCCCGACAAACGGCATCTTGGTCGCCATCACGGTCATGAACAGCACGTTGGCGTCGAGCGGCAGGCTGGCCATGTGGACGACGGCGTCGGCGACGCGCTGAACATCCATCACCGCTTCGGCTGATATGGAGCCGTTGGCCTGCGGCACGCCGACCGTCATCGGCTGCGCCATATCGGTCAGCGCATTGCCGATGTCGATCTGGCCGCAGGCGATGTCATAAGGCCGGCCGTCGAGCGCCAGCGTCTTGGTCAGCCCTGATATGGCATGCTTGGTCGCCGTGTAGGGCACCGAGCCCGGGCGCGGCGCATAGGCCGACACCGAACCGTTGTTGATGATGCGGCCACCCATCGGCTTCTGCTTGCGCATGGCGCCAAAGGCGGCACGGGCACACAGGAACGAACCGGTGAGGTTGACGCCGACGATATCGTTCCACACTTCGACCGGTATCTCGTCGATCGGCGTCGATTTGTAGCCCATGCCGGCATTGTTGAAGAGCAGGTCGACACGGCCGAAGGCCGCCGCCACGGTCTCGAACAGATCGTCGACCTCGCCTGCCTTGCTGATATCGCAGGCAACCGCCAGGGCCTTGGCGTCGGTGGACCCGGCCTCGGCCACGGCTGCATCCAGCACGGATTTGCGGCGTCCGCAGAACACTGTGTTCCAGCCCGCCTTGAGCAGCGCCGTGGCGACGCTCTTGCCGATGCCCGTGCCGGCCCCGGTGACGATGGCGGTTCTTTGCTCGGTCATGGCTGTTGTCCTCCGGCAGCGCTGCGCTTGCTCGACTGATTTTCGGGGTTTGGCTCGAAAAAGGAAGGCATCGCAAATGACGGCGGCGATGGCAAGCGTGTCCATCCGATCGGGCCGACAAAAAGGGCGGCCATTGGCGACCGCCCCTGATCTGAACCGGGCTTGGGAGGAGGAAAAGCCGATCCGACTGTGTTGAATGATGCGCTTGCTGGGTTAACGAGAGGTTAACCCGGAAAGCGCCTCCTGTGCCGTTTTGGCCTACCAGCGCGGATTGGGTGACGTCCCTGCCTTGGCCGGCACCTTGGCCGCCGAAACCGTTGCCTCGACATGGTCGACCAGCGCGTCCGGCAGGCCGAGCCGGCCTGCAAGCAGGTCGAGGTAGCCACGCTCGGCGCGGGTGTCGGGATCGATGGTCAGGCGCGACGCCGTGTAGAGTTCGAGCTTCTGCGCGTCGGTCTTGGCGCCGGCGACCAGCGTGTCGAGGTCGAGCGGGCTTGCCAGCTCCGCCATCAGGAACTTTTCGGCATCGGAGTCTATGCCGGCCAGGCTGAGCTTGCCGGCGATCTTCTGGCGCTCTTCATCGTCGATATGGCCATCGGCCTTCGCCGCCGAGATCATCGCCCGTATCAGGGTCAGCGTGAATTCGTCCTCGCCTTGCGGCGCCTGCGACGGGTGGAAGGCGGTGTCCTTGGGCGGCGGCAGCAATTCCGGTTCGCCGGCCGCCGGTGCTTCGGCGGGTGCGTTGCCGGCCTTGTAGTTATGGTAGGCCTTGTAGGCGAGGCCGCCGATGGCGGCCAGTCCGCCAAGCTTCACCGCGGCGCCCGTCACGTTACGACCGGCACCAGTTCCAAGCAGCACGGCGGCCAGTGCGCCGGCGGCCAGCGGATTGTCCTTGGCCATCTGCACGGCCTGCCCCGCCTTGTCGCGGACGGTGCCGCTGGTGCCGGGGATTTGCGAGCCGAGCAGATCGTCGAGAAGCTTCTTGGGATCGAACATTCAGTGCCTCCAGGATTTGCCCGGCCGAACGGGCAGGTTTCGAACGTCGAAGACGTAGGTCCCGAAACTTGACATTGCAATGACAGGCGGCCGCTTTGCAGCAGCTTGATGCCCGGATCAGGAGCCGATATGCGGCTCTCTGCCCCGCGCCTGCGCAAGCTCGACCTGGCGCTGGCGCTCGGCATAACGCTGGCGGTCCTCGTTCGAACGCGCATCGAAACAATGCGGGCAGGAAATACCGGCGGCGAATTTGGGCGACGTCAGGTCGCCCGGTGTCAGCGGGTGGCGGCAGGCGCGGCACAGTTCCGCTTCGCCCTCGGCGAGGCCGTGCGACACCGAAACGCGCTCGTCGAAGACGAAGCACTCGCCTTGCCAGAGGCTCTGTTCGGCCGGAACCTCTTCGAGATACTTGAGAATGCCGCCCTTGAGATGGAAGACATCCTCGAAGCCGAGCGATTTGACATAGGCGGTTGCCTTTTCGCAGCGAATGCCGCCGGTGCAGAACATCGCCACCTTGCGGCCTTCGAGTTCCCCCCGGTGCGCCTCCACCCAGGCCGGGAACTCGCGGAAGCTTGCGGTGGCCGGGTCGATCGCACCCCTGAATGTGCCGATCGACACCTCGTAGGCATTGCGCGTGTCGATGACGACAGTGCCGGGCTGCGAAATCAGCGCGTTCCAGTCGGCCGGCGCGACATAGGTGCCGGCACTTTTCGAAGGATCGATGTCATCGACACCCATGGTAACGATCTCGCGCTTCAGCCGCACCTTCATGCGGTGGAACGGCATGTCCGCGGCTGCGCTGTACTTGACCTCGAGGCCCGCCAGCCCTTCGATGGCTTCGAGATACAAGATCAGTTCGGCAATTGCCGCCTCGCTGCCGGCGACGGTGCCGTTGATGCCTTCATGCGCCAGCAGCAGCGTGCCCTTGATGCCGCGCCCGCAGCAGAAGGCGGCGAGCGGCGCGCGCAGTTCTTCGAAAGCGTCGAGCCGGGCAAACCGGTAGAGCGCTGCGACGCGGAAGGGTGGAAGTGATGTCATTGCCGAAGCCACTAGACGCTCACGAAAGCCTATTCAAGGCAAAGCAGGCATCCTGTTCGGAGGTCCCGGGCGCAAATCTGCACCATAGGCGAATTTGTACCATAGCTGAGATCAGGGAGTCAAGAAAAAATTCCTATCCTGACAAAGCTGCCGGCACCGCCGAGCTGGCAGCCGCGCTAAGCTTGGCGAGCATGGGCGACACGTGACATCGCGACACGGCCGGCTTCGTGGACAGGAAAACGGCCTTCTGCTAATCGGTTGAATTGTCCACGCCACGGAGAGACACATGCCCAGC
>NZ_RZPQ01000526.1:0-4221 GCF_003999135.1 Mesorhizobium sp. M7A.F.Ca.CA.004.06.1.1
GCATCGTAGTCGCGCCCATAGCAGAAGGCCTGGTCCGGCTTCAGCCGCTCGCGCAGCGGCGGGCCTAGCGCCGGGTCGACCGGATCGATGCGCGCGAACTCCGCCTTGCAGGTCGCCGCTGGGATCGGGTCGAGGCGAAAATTGTCGTCATCCTTGCCGAGTGCCTGCCTGCTATATTCCGCAGCGCCAAGCTCTTCTTCCGAACCGGCATCGAGATAGATGTCGGGCTGCAGATCCGAGAGGAACAGCCGGCCCTTGTCGTCGACCTTCAGCGACGCAAGCGTCCGGTCGCATTCCATGCCGCAATGAACCGGGCCTGTCTTGCCGTCCTCTGACGCATGATTGCACCAGCCGCCGGCCCATTCCGGCGACTTGGCGCCGCGCACGGTGGTGGCGATGAAAGCATTGTAGGACGTGTCGGAATTCACGGTCGGTTCCTCGTTCGGCCGGCTGACCGGATCATGGCCGTAGTAGAAGAAGATCCGCGTCACCTTCTGCTTCGGGTGCGCCTTGAGATGCCCCGCATCATAGACGCGGCCGAAACAGGCATCAGCGCCGTTCGGACTGAGTTCGGTGAGCTTCAGCGCATCGTCGGCGGAGGCCGATCCGGCAAGCAAGCCAAGCAGCGCCGCGCCAAACCCGGCGCCGGCGACTGTCTTCCATTCCCCTGCCCTGAACGCCATGTGATCTCTCCTCCGCATCGACAGGACGCAACGCCAATTTATGCTAGTATTGCGGCCGCAGCCACGCAATTCGCGGCGGGCCGCCAAGCGGAGGAGGATTCCATGCGTCGGCGCGATATGTTCCGCGCGGTTCTTGCCGGAACCGGAACGCTTCTCGGTTTGCGGGCAGCACAGGCAGCCGCCACCGAGCCCGCAAGGCAAAAAGTCGCCTACCACTTGAGCGACACCGACAAGGTCAATTTCGTGCTCGGCAACATCAAGAACCACTATGAGGGCACCGGCGGCAATGTCGACATCGTGCTGGTCGTGCATGGTCCCGCGCTCGCGGCCTTCAAGTCGAAAGGCATATCGGCCGCGATTTCCGGGCGCTTCGCCGGCCTGGTGCGGCAGGGGCTGGAACCCCATGCCTGCGCCAACACCATGCAAGGCATGGATATTTCGCTCCCCGACCTGCTCGCCGGGTTTCATGCCGCCGACAAGGGCGGCGTCGTCAAACTCGCCGAACTGCAAGGCCAGGGTTACGCCTATCTGCATCCGTAGAGCGGTTTGTTGGGCGCAAATTCCCGAGGGAAAGCGCTACTCGCTTTGCCGGGAAACCGCTCCACACGTTTCCTTGAATTGCTCAAAGGCTTGAACACCGGGGTGGCAAGGGCCTACGAAGGACAGGCAGACCTCCCGGAGGAAGAACCGTGCCAGCCACCACACTCAGCATACCCGATCTTGCCGGCAAGGCAGTGCTGGTCACCGGTGCGTCGACCGGCATCGGAGCGGCGCTCGCGCTGGCCTATGCAGCGCAGAAATGCAAGGTGGCGCTGCACTACAATTCGAGTCAAGACGCCGCCGAGAAGCTCGGCCTGACGATTGCCGACAAGGGCGGCGAGGTGTTTCTCGTTCAGGGCGATTTTTCCGTTGCCGCCGATGTCGAGCGCGTCGTCGAAGACAGCGCGCAATATTTCGGCCGCCTCGACGGGCTGGTCAACAATGCCGGCGGCATGCTTGGCCGCATCCCTTATGCCGAGCAGACCGAGGCGCATTACGACGCTGTGATGGACCTCAATGCGCGCTCGGTGCTGACTGCTTCGCGCAAGGCGATCCCGTGGCTGAAGAAACAGGGCGGCTTCATCGTCAACACCTCCTCGATCGCCGCGCGCAACGGCGCCGGCGGCGGCGCCGGGCTTTACGGCTCGGCCAAGGCCTTCGTCTCCAATGTGACGCGCGGCATGGCCAAGGAACTGATCGGCTTCGGCATCCGCGTCAACGCGGTAGCGCCCGGAACCATTCTCACCCCGTTCCACGAGCGCTATTCGACCGACGAGCAGATGAAGGGCATGGTCGCCACCATTCCGCAGGGACGCGCCGGCACGGCGCAGGATTGCGTCGGCGCCTATCTGTTCCTCTCTTCGGACCTTCTCAGCGGCTACATCACCGGCCAGGTGATCGAGGTGAATGGCGGCCAGTTGATGCCTTGAACGGCTACCGGCATACTGGCGGTCTGCATGTTCTTGTCGAAAACCTCAAAGGGAGACAACGGAATGTACGGACTGATCGGCAAGATGCGGGCGGCGCGCGGCCAGCGCGACGCGGTCATGGACCTTCTGCGCGACAGTACAGGCGCCCTGCCAGGCTGCCTGAGCTATATCATCGCCCGCGACCCCGCCGATGCCGACGCGATCTGGGTCACCGAAGTGTGGACCGACGCCGAAAGTCACAAGGCCTCGCTGCAGCTTCCCGAAGTCCAGGCGGCGATCGCCAAGGCGCGGCCATTCATCGCCGGCTTCGAATTCCAGGTCGAGACCCATCCCGTCGGCGGCTTCGGGCTGGCTGACGGCAAGACGGGGTGATCCGCCCACGGCTTGATGCCGAGGCGAGGTTCGCACTCCAGGGTGCAATATCGACAGGTGAACAATCTCGACCCCGGGTTTTGCCAGTCATCGCGCTCCACTTGTAATTCTCTGAAAATGGACTAAGCTCTGTGGACTAAGTCCACTTGGAGAAACCTGCGATGCAGACCGTGAACATCCACAATGCGAAGACCAATCTTTCACGTCTCGTTGACCGAGCTGCCAAAGGTGAGCCGTTCATCATCGCCAAGGCGGGCAAACCATTGGTGAAAGTCGTGCCTATCGATCAGCCGGCCTCGTCGCAGGCGCGAAGGGTCGGTTTTATGGCCGGCCAGTTTTCCGTTCCCGACGATTTCGACCGCATGGGTGGCGAGGAGATTGAGCAACTGTTCGGTGTCAACACTTGAAACTGCTACTCGACACCCATTTGCTGCTGTGGGCGGCTGGCGAACCGGATCGGCTAACACCTGCGGCTCTCGCCGAGATTGAGGACCCCGAGAACGAATTGCTGTTCAGTCCCGCCAGCCTTTGGGAGATCGCAATCAAACGAGGACTGGGACGGGATGATTTCCAGGTCGATCCCCGTTTGCTCCGGCGAGGCCTATTCGACAATGGCTATCACGACTTGCCGATCACCAGTGAACATGCCCTCGCCATCGACGGACTTCCGGCGATCCACAAGGATCCCTTCGATCGAATCCTGGTCGCCCAGGCAACCATTGAGGGGATTACCTTGCTGACGATGGACGATCTTGTCGCCCGTTATCCCGGTCCTATCCGAAAGCTCTGACACCTTGGTAAACTGCGTGACTCGCGCGCCACACAGCTTCCTTTTTCGGCAAAGCGGGGGTTCGCATCGTCCCGCTTCAAGTCTAAGACCGAAACATGGATTCCTCGGCCGAGCAGCCATCCCCGGACCTGCCCACACTCGAGCGCATGGCGCGGATGCGCAAGCTCTGGCAGTGGCTTGCCCTGCTGGTTGTTTCCCTGCTGTTTGCCGGCGCGCTGGAACTCGCCACCCTGCCGGCGGCGTTGCTGATCGGACCGATGCTGGCGGCCATCGTCGCCGGCACCAATGGCGCCACGGTGCGTGTGCCGCGTCTTCTGTTTGGCGCCGCCCAGGCGATCGTCGGCTGCCTCGTCGCCAGCTCGATCTCGGCCGACATCTTTCCGGTCTTCTACCAGGAATGGCCGCTGTTTTTAGGCGTCGTGGTGGCGACCGTCACTGCCTCCAGCCTGCTCGGCTGGCTGATCAGCCGCTGGCGCATCCTGCCCGGCACCACCGCCGTCTGGGGCTCGTCGCCGGGTGCGGCCACCGCCATGGTGCTGATGGCCGGTGCCTTCGGTGCCGACCAGCGCCTCGTCGCTTTCATGCAATATCTGCGCGTCATATTCGTCTCGATGACCGCAGCACTCGTTGCCAAGATGTGGGTCGACACCTCGGGCGTCGAAATCCCGCCCATCGTCTGGTTTCCGCCGATCGACCGCCAGGCCTTCGCCGCCACCATCGGCATCGCGCTGGTTGGCGGCCTGTCGGGAAAGATTTTCCGGCTGCCCTCGCCCTTCTTCCTCGGCACCTTTATCTTCGGCACCGTCGTCCATCTTGGCTTGGGCGTGGAGATGCAATTGCCGCAATGGCTGCTGGCCGTCAGCTACGCCATGGTCGGCTGGTCGATCGGCCTGAACTTCACAACGGC
>NZ_RZPQ01000527.1:0-4196 GCF_003999135.1 Mesorhizobium sp. M7A.F.Ca.CA.004.06.1.1
CCGTCGCCCGAAATATCGATGACGCTGCGTTCGCCCTGGAAAGACGTGCGGTCGAAAAGCTCGGTGCCGAAGGCCAGCGCGCCGGAAATCGAAGTGCCGCGAAAGCTGCGGAACGGGCGAGCCGCGACCTTGTCGGCAAAGCTGTTCGCGCTCTCGGCACTATCGATGATCTGCCAGCCGATGACCGCGTCGTCGCGGACCGTGCCGGCCCATTCGAAATAGGTCAGCGCTATGCGGCCCGTGGCGCCAGCGCGGACAGCCTTGATGAAGTCGGGATGCCGCAGCGCCTCGACATAACCGGCCCGCTGCAGGGCGAACTCCTTCTCGTCCATCGACAGCGAGATGTCGACCGCCAGCACCAGCTCGACGTCGACGGCGAGCGCATCCGGCGGCGAGGCCATCGGGGCAGCCTGGGCGCAGGCAAGACAGGCAAGCAGGCGAAGAGCATCAAGCATGGCCGTCGCCAGGGTTGTTCTCCCGAAGAGCTTCCCTCGCGATCGCGGCAAAATAAAGCTCTGCTTCCCTCGCTCGGATATCAGCTCATTTCTTGCGGCGGGCGGCGACTGGCGGCGGTTCTATCGCGCCGGCCCTGACGCGGGCGGGCTTCAGGGCTGGCGCACCGGAATCCTTGACGATCGTCAACGCGCGCGGGAAGAAGTGGGTGTTGTGCTGGCCGCGCCCGATGTTGAGGATCGCTGTCCCCGGCAAACGCTTCTCGAGCATCGACAGCACGCGTCTTAGCGATGGGCCGTCGAACGCATCCAGCGCCTCATCGATGATCACCCATTTCGGCTGCCGCAACGCGAGCCTGGCGAAGGCCAGCGAGCGTTGTTCGTCATCGCCCAACTCATGGTCCCAACGCCCGGCACGGTCGAGCGATGAGGATAGCCGTCCCAGACCGACCTCGGCCAGCACCGCCGAAATGTCGGCATCGTTCGCCGGCGCGGGCCCGTTCGGGTGATCGAGGACTTCGCGCAACGTGCCGACCGGAAAATAAGGCACGCGCGGCACGAATATGGGGGTTTCTCCCGACGGCAGGCCGATCCGGCCGCTTCCCCATGGCCACAGGCCGGCAATGGCACGAAAGAACAGCGTCTTGCCCGCACCGGGGTCGCCGGTGATCATGACGCGCTCGCCGGGGCGGATTTCGACATGCGGATCGGCGAGTCTGGTGCAACCCTCCGGCGAGGTCACTTCGAGCTTCTCGAAAGTCAGGCTGCCATTGACGTTTTGGCCGAAGGCAATGCGCTTTTCCGTGTCATGCAGCGCATCGGTTTCATCGAGCGCGATGCGGAAATCGGCCACGCGCATCAGCGTGGCGCGCCAATCGGCGATGCTGCCGATGTTGTTGATGAACCAGCGCAAGGAAGAGTGGACCTGGTTGAAGGCGCCGACCGCCATCATCAGCCCGCCAAAGCTGATATCACCTGAGAAATAGACCGGCGAAGCGACCAGTATGGGCGCCACGACGGTGATCCAGCCATAGGTGTCGGTCACCCAGGACAGGTTGATCTGGGCGGTGTAGATGCGCCGCATGGCGCCCAGCACCGTGCCGAGATCGAGTTCGAGCCGCCGCCTTGCGTCGGCCTCGCCGTGATACAACGCAATGGCATCGACGTTCTCGTTGACGCGCACCATCGAGGAGCGCAGCTCGGCTTCGCGTGTATAGCGGTCGCTGTTCAGGCGGATGAGCGGGCGCCCGACCAGCCAGCTCAGCCAGGAGGCGATGCCGGCGTAAAGGATAGCGGCCCAGACCATGTAGCCCGGTATGGCCAGCGAGGTCCCGCCGATGTGGAACACGAAGCCCGAGGACAGCTCCCACAGCACCCCGACGAAGGACACGAGCAGAATGCACGACTGCAGCAGCCCGACGCCGAGATCGGTTGACAGGTCGGACAGATGCGCGGCGTCCTGCTGCATGCGCTGGTCGGGATTGACGCCGATGGCGCCGGCATTGGCCAACCGGAAGGCGCGCGCCGGCCGCATCCACTGATCGATCAGATCCAGCGTCAGCGCCTCGCGCAGTTTGAGCCTGATCATCTGGTTGAGCCAGGTCTGGCCGATATTGAGCACCAGCAGCCCGCCGGCGATCATCGCGAAGACGAGGAGCTGGTGCAGGAAGGCCGCCATGTCGCGGCGCGAAAGCGCATCGTAGAAAGGCTGGTTCCAGCGGTTGAGCAGAACCTGGCCGATCGACGTTGCGATGATCACGGCCATGATGCCGACCGATGTCCACAGCAACCATTTGCGAACCGGCGATCGCGCCAGTGCCCGCCGGATCGTCGCCACCTGATCGCGCAGGCTGCTGGCTTCAACCGCCACGGCAACCGGATGAACGGCGGCGGCATTGTCCGGTTGATCAGCCATGGCCGAGGTCCTTGCGTCAGTGCTGAAACCGGATGGAGAAACTTGACAGGCGTTTGTATGGGCTGCCGGATGGGCTGTCGGTCCGCTTGCGACAGATAGGCAGGGAAACGAGGTCAGGCACGTTTGCCGTGATCACGAAGCCGTCACCCGCGCAGCCGAGGGCTTGGCATCGGCTTTGCGACGGCCAAGCCGGGTGGCGCCATGCGGCGACAGCACCGGCACGAAGACGCGGCGCGAGGCGCGCTGGACGACGGGCACGCCTTGATAGAGCCGTTTCTGCGCCTCGACGACGATGACGCCGGAAAAGATCGGCCACAGCCGCCGGCCGGCGCGCTCCAGCACATTGTGGAAGCGCATCATGAAACGGCGCTTCGACGGCGGAAAGAACAGCGCATCGGACCAGGCGGCGGGCGTAAAATTGGCCTCGCGCAGCAATTCGGTGAGCTGGCCGCGCGAAAAGGGCCGGCCATTGCCGAATGGGGTGTGCTCGAAGCGCGCCCAGACACCGCGCCGGTTGGGCACGACGATGACCACCCGGCCAGCCGGCGACAGCACGCGCCAGATCTCGTTCAGCGTCTCACGCGGGTTCTCGACATGTTCGAGCGAATGGACGAGCAGCATGCGGTCGATGCAGGAATCGACCAGCGGCAGTTCCTCGTCGAAGACCAGTGCCGTCGCCGTCGGCCCTGTCGCCGGCCACACCACCGCGCCTTGCGTTGCCGGCATGAAGGCAAAGACCCGCTCGGCATCGGTGCCGAACCGCTCCAGCCAGGGCAAGGTGTAACCCAGACCAACCAGCCGCTCGTTGGGCACGACCGCCCATATCGACGACAACGCCATGGTGATCGAACGCTCGGCGAACCGGCCGAGCGTTGTCGAATAGAAGGAGCGAAGATCGACGATGTCGGAATGCATGGCAGGGATGTAGCCGTGATATCGGCGGGTTTCAACAAAAGGCCGCGACGACCCGACATTCCGAGATGTCATTCGACATCCGGGATGACATCCACGCGCCGGCGCCCTATGTCTGCGGCCATAAACGGAGAGATGCGATGCCGGTCGAAATCGAACAGTTCATGTGCCGCAGCGACAATTTCGGCGTGCTGGTGCATGATCCCAAAAGCGGCCAGACCGCGATCATCGACGCGCCCGAGGAAGCGCCTATCCTGGCAGCGATAAAGCGCACCGGCTGGACGCCGACGACGATCCTGACCACGCATCATCACATGGATCACGTCGAGGCCAATCTGGCGCTGAAGGAGCGCTTCAAGCTGCGCATCGTCGGCCCGGAAGCGGAAAAGGCCAAGATCCCCGGCATCGACGAGACCGTCGAAGACGGCTCGGTTCTCCATCTTGGCGATGAAAAGATCGAAGTCATCGCCACGCCCGGCCACACCGCCGGCCACGTTTCCTACTATTTGCCGGTTTCGGGTGTGGCGTTCACCGCCGACACGCTGTTTGCGCTGGGTTGCGGACGGCTGTTCGAATGCAAGCCGCCGGTGATGTATGAATCGCTGAAGAAGCTGGCTGCACTTCCGGCTGAAACGGCCATCTATTGCGGCCACGAATATACGCTCTCCAACGCCCGTTTCGCGCTGACCGTCGACCCGACCAATTCGGCATTGAAGGAACGCGCCGCCAGGATCGAAAAGCTGCGCGCCGCCGACAAGCCGACGCTGCCGACGACGATCGGCGAGGAGCTGTCGACCAATCCCTTCCTGCGCTGGCACGATCCGGCGATCCGCAAGCATCTGGGGCTGGAGAAAGCTTCGGACGCCGAGGTCTTTGCCGAAATCCGCAAGCGCAAGGACAATTTCTAGGCCCGGTGG
>NZ_RZPQ01000528.1:0-4193 GCF_003999135.1 Mesorhizobium sp. M7A.F.Ca.CA.004.06.1.1
GACAATGCCAAGCACGATCTCGGCACATCGCGCGACCTCGCGGTCGCGCGATGTGCCGAGATCGTGCTTGGCATTGTCTGCGCCGGCCTGACCAGCCGCCTGATCCTGCCAAAACTGGCCAGCGACGCCATCGTCTCGCGCCTGAAACGCTGTATCCTTGATCTTGCCACCTATGCCGGCGGTGCGTTCTCCGGCGGCGACCCGGCAACGCTGTCCACGCTGCACCGAAAGCTGATCACTGATGCCCAGACGCTCGGCGAGATGCGCGCCTATGCCAGGCTCGAGGCGCCGAGCTTCGCGCCGCGCGCCCATCCAGTCCGTCGCACCATCGGACAGCTGCTCTCGGCCCTGTCGGCGGCACGCGCGCTGCATTCGCACGCCGCCCCGAAGAATGCGGCGCTCATCCCGGTGCGCTCGGAACTGCAGTCGCTGGTCAGCGAGCTGGCGACCAAGCCCGGCGCGCTGGACGATACGGCGCTGTGGGTGGCTCGGCTCGATGCGATTTCCGGAAACGCCCGGCAAATGCCAGATGCCTCGACCGACCAGGGCGACGACAGGGTCGGCACCATCACCCGCCTGACCATCGCCGCCGATTTCGCCGAGGCGCTCAAGCAGGTGCTGCGCGGCCTCGACGCCCTGCGCGCGCCTGCCACGCGCCTGGCCAGGGGCAGCAGGCAGCCTGCGCTGGTGGTGCATCGCGATTACGCCGGCGCATCGCGTAACGCCTTGCGCGCTGCCCTTGCCACGCTGCTGGTCGCGGCTTTCTGGTTGACGACGAAATGGTCGGAAGCGGCCGGCACGGTCATCCTCGTTGCTGTCGTATCGAGCCTGTTTGCTGCTCGCCCCGACCCTGTGCAGGTCGCCTGGGGTTTCTTCAAGGGAACGCTGCTCGCTTTGCCCTTTGCCTTTCTCGTCGGCCAGATCGCGCTGCCCGCTTTGCCGGGCTTCGGCTGGTTCATGCTGTTTGTCGTGCCCATTCTTGTACCGACGGCGCTGGCCATGGCCAATCCACGCTATGTCGGCGTGGCGACGGCCTTCGCCATCAACTTCCTCGCCTTCCTGAGCCCGCACCAGGCGATGACCTACGATCCCGTACCCTTCTTCGCCGGGTCGGCGTCGATCCTGGTCGGCATCCTGCTGGCGATCGGTGTCTTCATCGTCGTGCTGCCAGCCGATCCGTGGCTCGCGGCCAACCGGATCGTGCGCGCCATGCGCGAGGATCTGGCGCGGCTTTGCCTGCATGAGCGGGTGCCGAGGCGGTCGGCCTTCGAGAGCCTCGCCTACGACCGCATCAACCAGCTGATGCCGCTGGTGCAGAATGCCGGTCAGAAGGGCGATGCGGTTCTGGGCGGCGGAGTCGCCGCCGTCACCGTCGGCCTGGAGGTCCTTCGGCTGCGCGATGCAAGCCAAAGCCATGCCATTCCATCCGAGACCGCGCTTTCGATCGCCAACTTCCTGAGGGGACTGGCGCGCGAACTGCTTTTCCGCGCCCCCGGCGATCCACAGACCTCGACCGTCGCCGTCGCCCGGCAGTACGCAGCGAACATCGCCGAGCGAAACGGCACCGGCGAATTGCTGCAAATCGCAGCATCGCTGCGCATCATCGCCGCGGCGATGGAGGATTTCCCGGACTTTTTCGCGAGGGATAAAGGCTAAGCCGCCGCTATCGCCAGTGCGTGGCCGCGTGCGTTTTCGCGCAGCGCGTCGAGATGGATCGACTTGACCAGCGTGGCAAGATCGCCTTCCGCGGACTGCCCGCCCACCTCCTTGAGCATCAGCCAGCTGACCTCTTGCACACCGGCGACGCGCTTGCCGTTGGCGACCTCGCGCCAGATCTTCAGCGCGCGCAGGATGATGGCATGGGTGACTGCGGCGAGGCCGGCGCTGCGGAACAACGCCTGCAACGCCACGTCGTGCCCGCCGGCCAGCAGCGCCCTCACCCGTTGTTCGGACTGCTGGCTGAGCGCGACCAGCGCCGAGCCGAAGAAATCGACCTTGCCATGCGCGATGGTGCGGATCAGAAAGCTCGCGGTAAGGTCGCCGCGCAGCCTGAGATGCTCGATCAGGGCCGCATGTTCTTCCTGGCGCGTGCCTTCTATCAGCGTCACCGAAGCCTTGACGCAGGCGTCGCGCATGACGCGGTCGGCTCGCGCCGCGCCCATCAATGCCATCACCAGTGGCGACGTTTTCAACATTTCGCCCAGCTTGACGAGCAGCATATGCCGACAGTCGGCCGGCAGCCTGATATCCGATATCAGCGCCTCGCGCACCAAGGGCAGATGGCCGTGGCGTTCGGCCATGCGGCGGAAGCTGAGCGAGGCGATGTCGGCGCCGCTGTTGGCGAGCAGCACGGCGCAGGCGTCCGCCTCGCCGATCTCGGCGATGGCCGCCGACAGCGCCATCGAGACGAGTGGCCGGTCGGCGATCAATTTCTGTGTCGCCTTCGGACTTGAAGCCACGCGGTTGATCAGGTCGGCGTCGGTGAGCAGCGGCGAGCGGGCCAGCACCACGCCGGCGACTTCCGGCTGGTCGGAGGCCAGCACGCTGATGATCTGCATTGGCGCGTGGTGGCTCATCGACAGCGCCTCGGCCATCGCCAGCCGCACCTTCGACGAGGCATCGTCGAGCAATAGCGTCAGCGCCGCCTCGGCGGCGCAACGGTCCTCGAAAGGCAATTCGGAATTGATATAGGCCCGGGCCAGAGCGCTCGCCGCCGCGGCACGCTCCGACACCCTGGCCGTGTAGATCCATTTCAGAAAATGCGAAACAACAACCATGCCCGCCTGCTTACGCCCCTTGTCAGAAGCTTCTGACCCCACTGACGACCGTAGGCAGAATTGGTTTACGAACCGTTCACCATGTTCATTAACTGGCTTGCGAGGCTGATTTGCAGCGCCTATCACCGTCAAGCACGTGAGGAGAAAGAAATGGCCGGGCTTTATCTCGAAGAGTTCGTTGTCGGCCATGTCTTCCAGCACACGCTGCGCAAGACCGTTACCGAAAGCGACAACATGCTGTTTTCGGTAATGACGCTGAACCCGCAGCCGCTGCATATCGACTTCGATTTCGCCGCCAGGAGCGAATGGGGCAAGCCGCTGGTCAACTCGCTGTTCACGCTCGGCTTGATGATCGGCATTTCGGTCAATGACATCACAGTCGGCACTACGGTCGCCAATCTCGGCATGAAGGAGACCGTGTTTCCGCATCCGGTCTTCCATGGCGACACCATCCGGGTCGAGACGACAGTCATCTCGGTGCGCGAATCCAGGTCGAAACCCGATCGCGGCATCGTCGAATTCGAGCATCGCGCCTACAACCAGCATGGCGATCTCGTCGCCAAATGCACCAGGCAAGCGATGATGCTGAAGAAGGCGATCTGACGCATGCGTTCGCTGCTGTTCGTCCCTGGCGATTCCCAGAGGAAACTGGAAAAAAGTTTTGGTGCCGGCGCCGACGTGATCATCGTCGACCTCGAAGATTCCGTGGCGCCGCACAACAAGGCGCTGGCGCGCGAGGTGGCGGCGCGCTTCATCCTGGAACGCAGGGCGCAAACCAGTTCAGCCATCTATGTCAGGGTCAACGACCTCACGACCGGGTTGACGGATGACGATCTGGCGGCGTTGGTGCCGGCACGACCCGACGGCATCATGCTGCCCAAGTCGAACAGCGGCCAGGATGTGCAGCATCTGTCGGCAAAGCTCAGGGTGCGCGAGGCCGAAAATGGCTTGGCCGACGGCGCGATCAAGATCCTGCCGATCATCACCGAAACGCCGGCAGGCGTGCTGGCGGCGGCGACCTATGCCGGGACAAGTGCGCGGCTTGCCGGCCTCACCTGGGGCGCTGAAGACCTGTCGGCGGCGATCGGCGCGCGCAGCGTCCGCGACGAGCATGGCCGCTACACGGACGTGTTCCGCCACGCTCGCACAATGACCATACTTGCCGCCGGTGCGGCGGAGGTCGCGGCGATCGACACCGTCTTCCCGAATTTTCGCGACATAGCGGCCTTCGAAGTGGAATGCACGGAGGCCGAGCGCGATGGCTTCACCGGCAAGATGGCGATCCATCCCGACCAGGTGCCGGTCATCAACGCCGCCTTCACGCCGTCGGCCGAGGCCGTGAGACAATCGGCAGCAATCGTCGCCGCGTTCGCGGCAGCGGGAAATCCCGGCGTCGTCGGCATTGACGGCAAGATG
>NZ_RZPQ01000529.1:0-4188 GCF_003999135.1 Mesorhizobium sp. M7A.F.Ca.CA.004.06.1.1
CGCCGAATGGTCGTCGAGCACCAGCTCGTCTTCAAGCGAGACTGCCACCGCATCGTCGAATTCGTCATCGGAGGCAACTGGCTCGATAGAAGCGGGCGTGTCGGCAACGGCGTACTGGGCCTCTTCAGCGTACTGGGCCTCTTCGGCTTCCTCATCGATCCGGAGGTCCTGGTCGAGCGAAATGGCCAGCTCGTCCGCCATCGAATGATCGTCCTCGAAGGGAGAGACGTCCTCAAGCGAACCGGCGACGGCATCGTCAAAATCAGACGCGAAAGCCGGCTCGACGGACGGCGCCGCTTCAGCTGCGACCGCATGGCTGGCGCCGGCGACGTGATCGTCTATCTCAGCCATGTCCAGTTGGAAATCGTTGTCGAGCGACACCGAAAGCTCATCGTCCATCGCGCTGGCGTCAGCCGCTTCGAATGCCGGCTCAAGCACGAAGGTCGGCTCATGAGCCTGAACAACCGGAGCGGCGTCGCTGTCGTCAGCGCCGAACTCGCCCATCATTTCTTTTTCGAGATCGATATCGAAATCGCCCTCTTCGAGCCCGTGATCGGCGGCTGGGGCCTGCGGCTGGGCGGGCGATTGCGGCCTGACCGGCTGGCGCGGGTCGAATCCCATGATCCTGGTCAGTTCCGCGAACGGATCATCGTCAGCGATGTCGTTGTTGTCGGCTACTCTCAGCTGGGTTCTGTCTGCCATTATTGTTCCCGAACTCGCACTCATTCGGACGCCATGGACGTCGCGTAGGGTTGGCCCTTACCAGCGCAATGTGGGCAAAAGGTGACAGGTTATTTAGTCAAACCTAACGCATTTCGGTGGGCGCGGCGGCTCCGATCAACGTCAGGCCGGACGTCAAAACGTCCGAAACAGCCTGCACCAGCCCTAGTCTGGCATGCGTCAATTGTCGGTCGTTAACCTTAACAAAACGTAAGTCCGGATTATCCGTGCCACGGTTCCAGTGTCCGTGGAAGCTGGAAGCCAGATCATAGAGGTAAAATGCCAGCCGATGCGGCTCGAGCGCAAGGGCGGCGGACTCGATCAGCCGCGGGTATTCGGCAAGCTTGCGGATCAGGCCGATCTCGCCCTCGTCGGTCAGCAATGCCGCGGCAGACGCCAGGCTGTTGCGGTCGAAATTGGCTTCGCCCAGTTGCTCGCTCGCCTGCCGGAACACCGAATGACAGCGCGCCGAGGCGTACTGGACATAGAACACCGGATTGTCCTTGGACTGCTCGGTCACCTTGGCGAAATCGAAATCCAGGGGCGCATCGTTCTTGCGGTAGAGCATCATGAAGCGGATCGCGTCGCGGCCGACCTCCTCCACCACTTCGCGCAGCGTCACGAAATCGCCCGACCGCTTCGACATGCGCACCGGTTCGCCCTCGCGAAACAGCTTGACCAGATTGCACAGCAGGACAGTGAGCTTCACCTCGTCGCCGGCAATCGCCCGCGCCAGGGCCTCCAGCCGCTTGACGTAGCCGCCATGGTCGGCGCCGAGCACATAGATCAGGTCGACGAAACCGCGATCGACCTTGTCCTTGAGATAAGCGACGTCGGCGGCGAAATAGGTGAACGAGCCATCAGACTTGACCAGCGCCCGGTCCATGTCGTCGCCGACCGCGGTCGAGCGGAACAGCGTCTGCTCGCGGTCCTCCCAATCTTCGGGTTTCTCGCCCTTGGGCGGCGGCAGCTTGCCCTTGTAGATATGGCCCTTCAGCGTCAGATCGTTGATCGCAGAGCGGATCTTCCTGGCTTTGTCGGCGTGCAGCGTGCGCTCGGAGAAGAACACGTCGTGATGCACGTTGAGCATCGCAAGGTCCTCGCGGATCATCGCCATCATCGCATCGATGGTGCGATCCTTGACGATGGCGAGCGCCTCGTCATCGGGCATCTGCAGAAGCGAGCGGCCGTATTCCGCGACCAGCGCCTGGCCGACAGGCACCAGGTAATCGCCGGGATAGAGACCGGCAGGTATTTCGCCGATGTCGTCGCCCAGCGCTTCGCGGTAACGCAGGAATGCGGAACGGCCGAGCACGTCGATCTGCGAGCCGGCGTCGTTGATGACATATTCCTTGGTCACGTCGTAGCCGGCGAAGGCCATCAGATTGGCAAGCGCGTCGCCGACGACAGCACCCCGGCAATGGCCGACATGCATCGGCCCGGTCGGATTGGCCGAGACATATTCGACATTGGTCTTCCTGCCGCCGCCAACCGTCGAGCGGCCATAGTTGCGGCCCTCGCCGAGCAGTGCGGTCAGATGTGTCTGCCAGAAGCCGTCCTTGAGCCTGAGATTGACGAAACCGGGCCCAGCCACTTCCGTCGCCGCGACATCCTTGTCGTCGCGCAGCGCCTGCGCCAGTCTTTCAGCCAGCGCGCGCGGGTTCTGGCCGGTCGGCTTGGCCAGCACCATCGCCGCATTGGTCGCTAGGTCGCCGTGGCTGGCGTCGCGCGGCGGCTCGACGGCAATGCGCGACAGGTCAGGCGAAACGCCGTCTTTGTCTTTCAGATCAAGCGCTTCGACGGCTTTTATGATTCGCGCGGTGAAATCGGCGAAGATGTTCATTTGTGTGACTCTGGGGTCTGGCTCTGGCGGCTTTGCAGCGAATCCGGCTCGTTGGCCGGCAAAATCGAGCCCGCCCTAGCCCAATTCAGGCGTATGGTCAAACAAACGCCGGTGTTCCTTGAGCGCGTAGGTGTCGGTCATACCCGCCAGGAAGTCGGCGACGCTGCGCGCCTTGATGCGGTCGTCGGCCCGATCCAGCCCCTCGCGCCAGCCGTCCGGCATGGCGCGCGGATCGGCGAAATAGGCGTCGAACAGATTTTTGACGATCTGCTCGGCGTCCGCGCGCACCCGCATAACCTCCGCGTGCCGGTAGAGGTGCTTGTACAGGAAGGCCTTCAGTTCTTTCTCCAAGGCAGCCATTTCGGCCGAGAAAACCACCATCGTCTCGCCAGCTGCCCTCACCGCATCGGCGCTCCGCGGCCTGATGCGATCGAGATTGGCGGTCGTCGACTTGATCACGTCCTCGACCATGGCGGTTATCTGCCGCCGCATCAGCTCGTGGCCAGTGCGCACATCATCGAGGGAGGGATAGCGTGAGCGAACGCCTTTCAGGATCGTTCCCGGCAGCGAAACCGTCTCCAGCATGTCCAGCGTCAAGAGCCCTGCCCTCAAGCCGTCATCGATGTCATGCGTGTTGTAGGCTATATCGTCGGCGATCGCCGCGCATTGCGCCTCGATGCCGGCAAACCGGTCGAGTTCGAGATCGTGCAGTTCAGAGTAATCACGGATCGCCTGCGGCACCGGCCCTTTCAGACCTTTGCCGTTAGCATTCGTCAGCGGCCCATTGTGCTTGACCAGGCCTTCCAGCGTTTCCCAGGTCAGGTTGAGCCCATCGAACTCGGCGTAGCGCGCCTCCAGCCTCGTCACGATGCGCAGCGATTGCGCGTTGTGGTCGAAGCCGCCCCAGGCGGCCATCTTTTCGTTCAGCGCGTCCTCGCCGGTGTGGCCGAAGGGCGTGTGGCCGAAATCATGCACCAGCGCCACCGCCTCGGCGAGATCCTCGTCGCCGCGCAGCGCCCGTGCCAGGGCGCGCGCGATCTGCGCCACTTCGATCGAATGGGTCAGCCGGGTGCGATAGTGGTCGCCTTCATGCGCGATGAAGACCTGCGTCTTGTGCTTGAGCCGCCGGAAGGCCGTCGAATGGATGATGCGGTCACGGTCACGCTGGAATGGCGTGCGGGTCGGGCTTTCCACCTCGTCGAACAGCCGCCCGCGCGACTTTGCCGGATCGCAGGCATAGGCGGCGCGCGGCCGATAGCCGAATCCGATGTCGCCCAACTCGTTGGTCATGGCTGATGCTGCCGCAGTTGACTTAGCCAGGTTGACTTGGCCCCTCGCGCTTCATACCTATCATGTGAAACCGAAAGCAAGGTGACGCCCATGGGCGCTGATGCCAAGACTGCCATGAAAGTCGATATGACCGAGGCCGCCGCCAGGCGGATCGCCAGGATTGTCTCGAACGAGGCCGGCAAGACGGCGCTGCGCGTGTCGGTCGAAGGCGGCGGCTGCTCGGGCTTCTCCTACAAGTTCGACCTGGTCGATACGCGCAACGACGACGACGTCGCCATCGAGAAGGACGGCGCCACCGTGCTGATCGACGACCTGTCGCTGGTCTATATGGGCTG
>NZ_RZPQ01000052.1:0-16237 GCF_003999135.1 Mesorhizobium sp. M7A.F.Ca.CA.004.06.1.1
GGCCTTGATTTCCTTACCGGCCGCCTTCTTGGCGGCAAAAGCATCTTTCAGCTTCGAGGCGTCGAGACCGACACCGGTGCCGGCATATTCCTGGGCGACCGAAATGCCTTGGCAGTCGTAGTTGAGCCGCGCCACGATCGCCATCGGCATCGGCTGGTTGTTCTGCGTCACCTTGCCCGTGTGCATGAGGTAAGGCAGCGGCGTCAGGATATGGGCGCCGTCGATGCCGTTGGCCGCGCCGCCGAGCATCAGATTGTCGCGTGTCGCACCCCAGGAGGCCTGCTTGAGCACCTCGACATCGGGCATGCCGAACTTGGCGAACAGCCCCTTCTCCTTGGCGATCATCAGCGGTGCCGCATCGGTGAGGGCAATGAAGCCGAGCTTGGCGCCGGTGACCTCCGGAGTGGCGGTCGCAGCATAGGCGCCGGAAGGGAAGAGCTTGCGGGCCGCCACGAACAGGCCGGCCGTCATCGCGCTGCTGACGAGAAAATCGCGGCGCGTCATGTCCTTGAGGGTCGTTCCAGTCCTGATCCGTTTCGTCATCGTCGTCTCCGGTTGGGCGCGGCTTGGGATCCGCGTCGTCGATTGCGTGTTGATCAAAACAAAAAAGCCGCCAGCCAGGTCTTCGCGTCCGGGTGACCGGGAGCGCGCATTAACCTGAGCGGCAGCTTTGCCTGTGGCGCCCGTCATTGGACGCCTGTTCCGTGACCCGCGAAGGGCCTGTCTATTTCAAAGCAGGAACCGTGCCAGTTTTGAGAGAGGTGAAAAAGATCAATTAAATCAGCAACCCGCGCCGATCGCGGACGCACCGGGTCGTATGGCCGGAAGGCCAAAGATTGTTCATTCGGGCAATCGCGCGCACAATTTTTGTGCAATGCACAAGAATGACGCGGAAATGATCAGGCTTCCGCGCGAGCCGATTTCTGGCCGGTAATGTAGGCGTCGACCTCGTCCGGATCGAAGATCTGGCCGTCGAAGAAACCGTCCGGACCGAGCACAAGGCCGGCGCCTGTCGCGCCGACCGCGGTGGCAACTTGGAGCGCACCCTCGACTTTCGAATTGGCGCCGGGAAGCGCCACACCAAGCGGCTTCAGAGCCGAACGGTAGAGGTCGGGCCGGTAGCAGTTGCGGGCGATGGCAAGGTTTTCCGGCGTGTGCGCCACGTGCCCCCAGCGCACCATCTGCGTGTAGAACCACAGCGCATGGCTCTTCCATGGAAAGTTCGCTGCCTTGTCGAACGGGAGGAAGAAGTCGTCGATGGTCCGCTCCGCGCCGCCGCCCAGTCGGAGATGACCGGTCAGGATCGGCATCTGCACGGCCGGCGGCAGACCGAGAAAGCCGGCCTGCGCCATCACAGCTGCCAATTCGCCACGGTTGGCCGGATCCTGGCACCAGCGCGCCGAGTGATGCAGCGCACGCAGCAGCGCCGCCAGTGCCTCGGGGTTTTCGTCTGCCCACGCCTTGCGTACGCCGATTACCTTCTCCGGGCTGTTACGCCATATCCGCGCCTTGACGGTGACGATATGCCCGGTGCCGGCGGCAACCGCAGCACTGTTCCAGGGTTCGCCTGCGCAGTACCCGTCGATGCGGCCGGTGGCCAGCGCATCCGCCATGAAGGGCGGCGGCACGATGACGATCTCGATTTCGCGCGCCGGATCGATGCCGCAGGCGGCGAGCCAATAGCGCAATTCGTAATTGTGCCCGGAATGCGGATGCACCACGGCGAAGCGCAGCGGGTCGCCACCGGCCGCAGCGCGCTCGCGAATGAGCGCGCGCAACGCCGCACCGGCGCGCGCCGGATCAAGATCGGCTTCGGCGCCCTGCGCCACCATTCCGGCCCAGACGGTGTTGGAGACGGTGACGCAATTGCCGCCGAGCCCGAGCGAGAACGGCACGATGGTTTCCGAAGCGAGTGGCGTCAGCCCGAGATTGCAGGCGAGCGGCATCGGTCCCAGCATATGCGCGAGATGAAAGTGACCGATGGCGATGCGGTCGCGGATGTTGGCCCAGGACGTCTCGCGGTGTAGGGTGAGGTCGATGCCTTCTCGTGCGGCAAAGCCAAGCTCCCCGGCCGCGACCAGCACGGCGCTGTCGAAAAGCGGCATGAAACCGGCGGTGATCTGGTGCGCAGCAGTCATGCTCATTCGTCCTCCGGCGGCCCCAGCAGCCCGGCGGCAGTCACCAGGCTCTGGGCGATGTCGCCGATCTTGCGGTTCTGGTTCATCGCCGTCTTGCGCAGCAGCGTGTAGGCCGCCTCTTCGGAGAGGCCGCGCGACTTCATCAATATGCCCTTGGCACGATCGATCACCTTACGGCTCTCTAGCTCGCCGCGAACCTCTTCCAGTTCGCGCGCCATGCGCGAAAAAGCGTTGAAGCGGCTTACCGCCATGTCGAGGATCGGCTTGACGCGCTCTTGCCGCAGACCGTCGACGACATAGGCCGAAACGCCGGCATCGACCGCCGCCTCGATCGAGGCCTGATCGGAGCGGTCGACGAACATGGCGATCGGCCGTTTCACGGCGCGCGACAGCTGGAACATGTTTTCCAGCATGTCGCGGTTCGGATTCTCGAGATCGATGACGATGACATCGGGCTCGATCTCGGCGATCCGCCGCGCAATGCCGGTCACGTCATGGATGACGGTGACTCGCTCATGGCCGGCCTCGCGCAATCCCGCCTCGATGATCGCGGCGCGGATGCGGTTTTCATCGATCACCAGGACGGCGAGTGCGGTTCGAACCATGCCTGCATTGTGACCAAGCGAAGGAATTGTGCAATGCAGTATGGTTGAACAACCCGATATTCGCTGACCGGGCCGCCGGCGTCTAATCCGCCGCCAACGCCGTGACCTCGCGGCGGAAGGGCAGTGCGTCGCCGATATCGGCTTCGTCCAGCTCGCGGGCGAAACGGTGGCCGGCGTAGGTTGCCCAGGCGATCGGACCCGGCGCCCCGGCATCGCCGATGATTTTGATCGAGCGGATGCCGCTATCGGCCCATTGATCTCGCCGCGCCTTCAGTTCGCACCAGACGCCATCGTCCTGTTGGCGCGACGTCACGAGCACGACGGCGTCCGCGGCGAAGTCGCGTTGGCTGCCCGTATAGGCGCACGCAGTGGCAACCCCACCCGCCACGATGCGGGTCACAGTCCGATTCAGCACGATCTCGACGCCGAGTTCGGCCAGCCGGCGATGGATGGCGCCCTGCTCCAGCGTGTTGCGGGTCCAGTCGGACACATAGGCCGACGGCGTCACCAGCGTCACCTTCGCACCCTGCCGCGCCATCAGCTCGGCCAGGACACCGCCCATGTAATAGTGATCGTCGTCGAACAGCACGACAGTGCCGGTCGGTATATTGCCGCCCATCAAATCGTCCGGCGTGTAGACCGGCATGGCCGGGTCCACCGGCATCGGCACGACATGCGCGCGCGCCACGCCATCGCGGCGCCATGTCGAGCCGGTGGCGACGGCAATGTTCTGGAAGCCGAAGGCGAGGATTTCCTCGGCCGACAGCCGGCTTTCGAAATAGACGTCGACATTGGACATCTGGCTGATCTGGTACTGGCGATAGTCGCGCACACGCCCCCATGCCGAGAGACCGGGCAAGCGGCACTCGCGCGCCACGCGGCCGCCGAGTTCGGTTCCCGCTTCGGCGATGGCCACCTGGTAGCCGCGCAGGCCGAGTGCACGCGCCGCTTCCAGCCCGGCCGGGCCGGCGCCGACGATCAGCACGCTGTCGCTGTCGCCCTTGGCCTGCATCCGTTCGGGATGCCAGCCCTTGCGCCACTCCTCCATGAAGGTCGGGTTCTGCGTGCAACGAGAGATCGACATGGTCATGTCGCCGGTGATGCAGATGTTGCAGCCGATGCATTCGCGAATGTCCTCGATCCGCCCCTCCTCCACCTTCTTCGGCAGGAAGGGATCGGCAATCGACGGCCGCGCGCAGCCAATGAAGTCCAGCGTGCCGGACTTGATCATCTTCACCATCACATCCGGCGAGGTGAAGCGACCGACGCCGACGACCGGCTTCGAGGTCAGCATCTTGATGCCGGACACCAGGCTCTCCTGCGCGCCCTCCTCCTTGAACCGCGACGGCCCCGAACAGTCCTCCCAGGCGCCATGCGCCAGGTCCCAGAGGTCTGGCAGGTCGGCATGCATCTCGATCATGTCGCGCACTTCGGAGTTGCCGAAGCCAAGCTCGCCGATCATCTCGTCCAGCGACAGCCGCAGCGTTAGGCCGCACGTGTCGCCGATGGCGTTCCTGCCCTCTTCGATCAGCTCACGCATCAGCCGCGAGCGGTTTTCCAGCGAGCCGCCATATTCGTCGCTGCGCTGGTTCGTGGCGGTGGACAGGAAGTGCTGGATGATGCCGAAGCCATGCGCGCCGTAGAGGCAGACCAGGTCGAAGCCCGCAAGCCTGGCACGCTTGAATGCATTGCGGTGCCAGCGGCGCAGGTCGCGAATATCCTGCTTGTCCATGGCGCGCGCCTGCACCGGATCGTTGGTGAAGGTTCGGATCGGCAGGGCCGACGGTCCGCGCGGTACCTCCTTGGTGTAGAGGTTGGGACCGTTGATGCCCGAATAGGCCAACTGGATGCCGGCCAGCGCGCCATGCTGGTGCATGGCCTCTGCCATCTTCGCCAGCGCCGGGATATCGGCGTCGTCCCACAGCCTGAGCTCGATGAAGGGCGTGATCTCCGATGTGTGGTGCATCTCGGTCTGCTCGGTGAAGATGACGCCCCAGCCGCCTTCCGACTTGATGCGGCGCATCTCGGCCGCGGCCGAAGGATCGCGATAGCCGCCGCCATTGCAATGCGGAACCTGATAGAAGCGGTTCTTGGCGGTCACCGGACCGATCTTTACGGGCTCGAACAGAATGTCGTAGCGCGGATCGCGCATGGAACGTGCCTTCCTGCCAGCGTCGCCTTGCAGCATGCCCGATCATGGTTTCGAGCCGTGGCGCAAGCCGGCCAGCCCAGTGGGTTGATGCCGTGAGACCATTCATAAATTGCGGCAAGCGCCGGGAAACAACAGATTTCTTCTGTGCCGGTTAGGACGCGCCTAATCGGCAGCACTGCCTGGATTAGCATCCGATGAATCCCGGCTGAGCCAAATGCGACTTCAAGGCCGCCGCCGCGCGATGTTAGATAGCGCGCACGCCCAATGAGACACAAGACGCATGGACAGCATCCAGATCCTTGAAAAACTGATCGCGTTCCCGACGGTGAGCCGCGATTCGAACCTCGCCCTCGTCGGCTACGTGGCGGAGCTGCTGGACGCGCATGGCATTGACAGCCGGATCATCCACAGCGAGGACGGCCACAAGGCCAATTTGTTTGCCACCATCGGACCGGCCGACGCTTCCGGCATCATGCTGTCCGGCCACACCGACGTCGTCCCCGTCGACGGCCAGGCCTGGACGCTGCCGCCCTTCGAGATGACGAGCCGAGACGGCAAGCTTTACGGACGTGGCACAGCCGACATGAAGGGTTTTGTGGCCTGCGCGCTCGCGGCGTGCCTTAAAGCCTCGAAAATGACGCTGCGCACGCCGCTGCATTTGGCGCTCTCCTACGACGAGGAGATCGGCTGCATTGGTGTGCGAAGCCTGATCGACATGCTGCAAGCAGCCCCGCAGCGGCCGTTGCTATGCATTGTCGGCGAGCCGACCGATATGCAGGTGGCGACGGGCCACAAGGGCAAGCTTGCCGCACGCGCGCTTTGCAAGGGACGCGAGGGCCATTCGGCGATGGCCCCGCTGGCGCTCAACGCCATCCATCTCGGCTGCGATTTCGTCGCCGCCTTGCGCCGCGAACAGGACCGGCTGGTGCGCGATGGCGCCCGCGACGGCGACTACGACATTGCCTACACAACCGTCCATGTCGGCAAGATCAACGCCGGCGTGGCGCTGAACATCGTGCCGAACCTCTGCCAGGTCGACTTCGAGATCCGCAATGTCGCGGCCGACGACCCGCATGAGATTCTCGAGCGTCTGCGCGTGGAGGCCGCGCGCATTGCCACCGAAGCCTCGGCTATCGCGCTCGAGGCGGCAATCGACATCGACATCACCAACACCTATCCCGGCCTGGACACGCCGGTCAGTTCGCAAGCCGTCGCTTTCATCAAATCGCTGACCGGCGCCAACAACACCATCAAGGTTGCCTACGGCACGGAGGGCGGCCTGTTCAACCGCGATCTCGGCACGCCGACGGTCGTGTGCGGACCGGGATCGATGGCGCAGGGACACAAGCCGGATGAGTTCGTCAGCGTCGAGCAGATGCGCCGTTGCGATGGCATGCTGGAAAAATTGCTGCAGCGGCTTGCCGACCAGCAGTTGGCTTAACCGGGGCTACTTCTGTGGAAGTGCTGCCTGGCCGACAGCCCGCTCGGCGCCGAACACGCCTTGCTCGACGACGAAATGCCGGCAGTGGTCGATGAAGGCCTGGACGGTTTGCGTGCGGTGTTCGGAACTGGGCAAGGCGACGCCCATGGTCAGCGGCCGCAGATCGCCGTCCAGCGGCACGAAGACCAGCGGCTTGCCGTCCGGCGCCAGCGTGTTGAGCGGCCGCATATTGGCGATGCCGTAGCCGAAGCCGTTGGCCACCATGGAACGCATGACGGCGATGTCGCCGGTGCGCTCGGCAATGTTGGGGCGGATCCCGCGCTGGTGGAATGCCGAAAGGAAATATTCGCGGCTGAACGGCAGGTCGAGCAGCACCATCGGCTCGTCGGCCAATTCCTCCGTCGTGATCGACGCCTTTGCCGCAAAGCGATGCCCCGCCGGCAGCATGACATAGGCCGGCACCAGCATCAGCGGCTCGAAGGTCATGTCCTGCGACAGTTCGAGATCGTAGGTCAGGGCAAGATCGATTTCACCGCGCTGCAGCATCTCGAGCAATTGCCCCTGATTGCGCTCGAACTGGCGCACGCGCACATCGGGATAGGCGCGTTCGAACCGCATGCGCAGCGCCGGCAGCACGATTTGCGCAAAGGTCAGCAGGCATCCCACCGCCAGCGGGCCGCGCACCTTCTCGGCAAAGTCGCCGGCGACGTCGTGCAAGGCGTCTGCATCGTTGAGCAGCCGGGCGGCTTCCTTGAGGAAGATGCGGCCACCGGCCGTCAGCGAGAGGCCGTGCGAATGCTTGCGGACAAACAGCTGGACACCGAACTCGGTTTCCAGCTGCGCGATCGAGGCCGAAATCGATGGCGGCGATACATTGACCTGTTCGGCCGCCTTAGCGATGGAACCGGCTTCGCCCACGGCGACGAAATATTCCAGCTGTCTGAGCGTGAAGCGTAGCGGCATGGCTGGCTATGTTGCTGGTTTGAGGGCTTCGATCAAGCCTAATGCATGTCGCGCAAAAGTGGCCCCGGTTTTGCGCAAATGACATGCATAGAGCAAAGGCCTAAAGCGCATCGCTTGAATCCGTTCAATCGCGATGCGCTTTAGGCGCCCATCAGTATTTGATCCATGTCGTTTTGAGCGCGGTGTATTTGTCGAGCGCATGCAGCGACAGGTCGCGGCCGAAGCCGGATTGCTTGAAACCGCCGAACGGCGTCATCGGGCTCAGCGCGTCGACCGTGTTGACGGAAACCGTGCCGGCATGCAGCCGGCCGGCGATACGATGCGCGCGCGACAGGCTGTCGGTCCACAGCGATGCGGCCAGCCCATAGGGGCTGTCATTGGCGATGCGGATCGCGTCGGCCTCGTCGTCGAAGGCGATGACCGAAAGCACCGGCCCGAAGATCTCGTCGCGAGCAATCGGATCGGCAGGTGCGACATCGTCGAAGATGGTCGGCTGGACAAAGCTGCCGCGCCCATTGACCGTGACCAGGTCGCCGCCCGCGACCAGGCGCGCGCTTTTCTTTCCGGCCTCGACGAACCGCATGACATTGGCCGCGTGGCGGGCATCGACCATCGCGCCCATTTTCGAAGTCGGATCGAGCGGATCGCCGGGCTGCGTGGCCGCCGTACGTTGTACCAGTTTCTCCATCAGGGCATCCTTGATGCCGCGCTGGACGAGCAGGCGTGAATTGGCGGAACAGACCTCGCCCTGGTTGAAGAAGATGCCGAAGGCAGCCATGTCGGCTGCCGTGTCAAGATCGCCGCAATCGGCAAAGATGAGGTTCGGGCTCTTGCCGCCGGTTTCCAGCCAGACCTGCTTCATGTTCGACTGGCCGGAATACTGCAGAAACATCTTGCCCACGGCGGTCGAACCGGTGAAGGCGAGGCAATCCACATCCATATGGCGGCCAAGCGCCTGGCCGGCGGTTTCGCCAAGGCCGGGCACGACATTGAGCACGCCTGCAGGCAGGCCCGCTTCCATTGCCAGTTCCGCCAGAAGCAGGGCCGACAAAGGCGACTGCTCGGCGGGTTTCAGCACCACCGAATTGCCTGCCGCCAGTGCCGGCGCGCATTTCCAGGTCGCCATGTCGAGCGGGAAATTCCACGGCACCACCGCGCCGACCACGCCAAGCGGTTCGCGCCGCACCAGCACCAGATCACCTTCGCCGGTCGGCGCCACTTCGCCATAGATCTTGTCGATGGCCTCGCCATACCATTGGAAGATCGCTGCCGAGCCGGGAACGTCGACCGCGGCCGCATCCCTGACCAGTTTGCCCATGTCGAGCGATTCCAGCAGAGCCAGTTCATGCAGGTTTTCGCGCAGCAATTGCGCCAGCCGCAGCAGCACCTCCTTACGGTGCGCCGGACTGGTCCGCGACCAGACGCCGGCGTTGAAGCTGCGCCGCGCTGCGGCAACCGCCAGATCGATGTCTTCCTCACCGCAGGACGCCACTTCGGCCAGCACCTCGCCGGTTGCCGGATTGACGCTGGCAAAAGTCCGGCCCGAACGCGCCGCAACCGTCTTGCCGTCGATGAACGCCTTGTCGCGAAAACGGATCGCCGACGCCTTGCCGATCCAGTCCTTGTGGCTGAGTTCGCTCATCGCAGGCGACCCCTGTCTTGACTATTCGTCGCCCGGCACGCCGTAGCTCGGCGCATCGGATGGGTTTATGGCACGGGTCACATAGGCATCGAGCTGTGGCTTGTAGAGTTCCCACAGCGTCGCCAGTTGCTCGATCGGGCAGTCGTCGGTCCAGTCGCAGCGCAGATCGGCGACCGGCCACGCAACCTCGCGCACCAGCTTCATGCCAGCCGAATGGACCGGGCCGGCCTCGCCGCCCGCTTTCAGCGCGGCGCGCATGGTCGCGATGAGGCGGTCGCCGAGATGCCCTTCCGACGCCAGGAAAGCCTCGACCATGGCTTGCGGAACGCCGTCATGGGCCAGCATGTTGCCGCCGCAGGCGACATTGTCCGCACGCGCCTCCGCCCAGATGCCAAGCGCCTTGGGCCCTGAGTGGATAGCGGTCGTCCCGGCGGCATCGACAGCCAGCACCTGCCGGTATTCGGGATAGGCACCGGTGCGCTTCAATATGACAATCGCCTCTGCCGCCGACGCGCCGCGCGCCAGCAATTCGAGACCGCGCAGTCCCAGCGTAGGATCGGTGACGTTCTGACTGGCAACGGCGCCGGCGCCCGCCTGCGCATAGGCGCAGCGCGCCGCCACAGCAGGCGACGAGGAGGACACCGCGACCCCGAACATGCCGGTGCGGCTGCACCGCGCGACGATGGAGAATGTCATGACTTTAATCCGGGATAACTGCGGTGCCGTCGATCTCGACCAGCCAGTCCGGCCGCGCCAGGGCCTGCACGACAAGGCCGGTCGAGACGGGATGCACGCCTTTGATATACTCGCCCATGGTGCGGTAGACCGCCTCGCGATAGCGGACATCGGTAATGTAGACCACCACCTTGACCAAATGCTCCATGGTGCCGCCGCACTCCTCGATCAGCTGGCGGATGTTCTGCATGACCTTGTGCGTCTGTTCGACCGGATCATGGCTTTCGATATTCTTGGCCGTGTCGAGGTCCTGCGGGCATTGGCCGCGCAGATAGACGGTCCTGCCGCCCCGCGTAACGACCGCCTGGCACAGATCATTGTCGAGCTTCTGCTCGGGATAGGTGTCCTTGGTGTTGAACTTGCGAATTCTTGTATGGGCCATCTTGGTCTCCGTCAGTCGGCTCGAGGTCGGGACGTCCGTTTCCATGCCACTTTGGTCTCGCGCTTCGCGGACGCATGGTAGGCCAGGTACTTGCGCTGCGTGGAGATATGGTCCGCCACATGCTGGGCGTCGTGCCAGACGCCCCAGATGAAGCTCGACCCCCGCCGCGATTGCCACGGCAGTCCCAGGAAATAGATTCCCGGCTCGGTCGACACGCCGCGCTGGTGCTTCGGCTTGCCCTTTTCGTCAAACACATCGACCTTCAGCCAGTTGTAATCGACGGTGAAACCCGTTGCCCAGATGATCGAACCTATCCCGGCTTCCGCCAGGTTCAGCTCGAGAATGGGATCGGTCATGCATTGCGGGTCCGGTCCGATCTCGCGGGCCGCAGGCTCCTCTGGAAGGTCGAGGCCGTTGCGAGCGACATAGGCGTCGGCCTCGTCCAGCACCGACATGTAGTTCGCATCGCCGCGCGCGATATTTTTAGCCAAGTCCGACGCGAAGGTCAGAACCCCGTCCTTGTAGGATTCAGTCCGGCCAACCAGCATTATCCCTTGCGCGGCAAGACGCCGGAAGTCGATCGTCTGGCCGCCCCGCGCGCCGCTCACCGCGATGGTGACGTGTTCGGTGCCAGGCGCCGGCGCTTGAGCGTCCCATTTGCCCAAAACCCCCAGCCACCAGCAGAAGTCACGCTCGCGATAGGCCCGCGGCGGCCGATCATGCGGCCCGACCGAGAGGTAGACGCGCCGTCCCGCGCGCTGGAGTTCGTCGGCGATCTGCACCCCCGAGGACCCGGAGCCGACCACCAGCACCGCACCTTCGGGCAACTGGCCCGGATTGCGATAGGCGCTGGAATGGATCTGCATCGCTCCGGCATCCCCGGGGACAACCGCCGGAATGACCGGATGCTGGAAAGCCCCGGTAGCGGCAACCACGCTCCTGGCCTCGATCACGCCATCCGAGGTTTCGACCCGGAAGCCGGGACGGCCGACAAGCCTTTCCACGCTCCTGACCTCCACGCCGCAGCGGATGGGGGCAGCGATCATGCCGGCGTAAGCGACAAAATAGTCGGCGACCTTCTCCTTGCCGACAAAGGCGTCGGGACCGGCATCCGGAAATTC
The DNA here is from genome assembly GCF_003999135.1 of Mesorhizobium sp. M7A.F.Ca.CA.004.06.1.1. Lineage (NCBI taxonomy): Bacteria > Pseudomonadati > Pseudomonadota > Alphaproteobacteria > Hyphomicrobiales > Phyllobacteriaceae > Mesorhizobium > Mesorhizobium sp. M7A.F.Ca.CA.004.06.1.1. Next base: position 11,180 of record NZ_RZPQ01000052.1, read on the forward strand.
CATGCCGGGAAAACGATCATGCCAGGCGGGACCATTGGCAACCAGCGAGTCCCATCTTTCGGTACGCCAGCGTTCGGCGATGCGGCTTCGCTCGAGCACGAGATGCGGCACCCCGCACTTGCTCAGATGCTCGCTCATGGCCAGCCCCGCCTGGCCGCCGCCAACAACAAGCGTGTCTACCGTTTCGACTGGCATTTCAGCGGCCCTTTCTGGCTCTCCCCGGGAGTGTCTGCGGATGCGGCGGAGATCTGATCGTTGGTTTACTGGAGGCACCGGGCAGCGAAAATTATGATTTCATGTGGCAGTGGTTAGCTTGTCCCTAAATGCCGGGAAGCATGGCCGAAGATGTGGAGCGCGGGGCGTGGATCATCACTGTTGAGTCAGAAGAAACGGACGGCTCAGAGATAAAGGCTTCTGGCCGCCTTGGACGAGAGCAACTCCTTTGCCGGCCCCTCCTGGGCGACCTTACCCTTGACCAGCACATAGCCGCGATCGGCGATGCCCAGCCCCATTTCGGCATTCTGTTCGATCAACAGGATGGTCGTGCCTTGGCGAGGGATTTCCCTTGTGATCTCGAAATACTCGCCGATGAGTTTTGGCGAGAGGCCGAGCGACGGCTCGTCCATGATCACCAGTCTGGGTTCGCCGATCAGCGCGCGCGCCAGCGCCACCATCGCCTGTTCGCCGCCGGACAGCGTGCCGGCGACTTGGCGCAAACGCTCATGGATGCGCGGAAAAAGCTTGCACATCTTGTCCAGTTGCACCGCGAAATTGGGCCCCCTGGCCGACACCGCATCATAGCCCAGGCGCAAATTCTCCATCACGGTCAGGCCGGGGAACAGCCGGCGCCCTTCGGGAACGAGCCCGACGCCGAGCGACGCCAGGTTTTCCGTGCCGAGCGTCGCCATGTCCCTGCCCATCACCTCGACCTTGCCGCGCTGCGCTCGCACGACACCGCAGACTGTCATGAAGGTTGTCGTCTTGCCGGCGCCGTTCGGTCCGAGCAGGCAAACCAGTTCGCCGGGGCGTACGCTCATCGCCACGCCGCGCAGCATCGGCACCGCGCCATAGGAAGTATCGACATCCCTGAGTTCAAGCATGGGCGACCGCCTTCCCGAGATAGGCTTCCTGGACGCGCGGGTCGGCGCGCACCGCCGCGAAGTCGCCCTCGGCGATCTTGCTGCCATAGTCGATGCAGGTGACATGCTGCGGGAACGCTTCGACCACCCGCATGTCGTGCTCGATCAGAACTACCGACAGAGCAGGGTTTTGTACGCGCAGCCGCGTGATGTCGGCCACCAGTGCGTCGGTTTCCGTGTCGTCCATGCCGACCGAAGGTTCGTCGAGCAGCAAGAGCTTGGGCTGCGATGCGAGCGCGCGGGCAATTTCCAGCCGTCGCCTGTCGGCCTGCGCCAGCGTGCCCGCTGGCCGGTAGCGTTGTTCGAACAGGTCGCCGGAGCCGAGCTTGAGCAGGGTTTCGGCCTTTTCCACGCAGGCCGCCATCTCACGGCGCGACGCGCCGGGCCGAAACAGCGCGGTCAGCACGCCGGTCCTGGTGCGGGTGTGCATGCCGATGATGACGTTGTCGAGGACACTGAGGTCGGAGAACAGACGCGACGACTGGAATGTGCGGGCGATGCCGCGGTCGACAACTTCGTAGGACGGGCGGCCGGTGATCTCGGCGCCGTCGAAGGTCACGCGACCGGAGGTTGGCCGGTAGACGCCGGTCACGACATTGAACAGCGTCGACTTGCCGGCGCCGTTCGGGCCGATGACGGCGAGCACCGCGCCCTTGTCGATCGACAGGCTGACATCGTTGAGCGCGACCAGGCCGCCGAAGCGCATCGTCAAATTCTCGACCTTGAGAAGCGCGCTCACAGTCCGCCTCCGTAGCGCCGCATGCGTTGCGGGAACAGACCTTGCGGCCGGATCATCAGGAAGCCGATGATGACGACGCCGAAGAACAGCAGGCGGTAGTCGGCGAACGCGCGCAATTTCTCCGGCAGGATGGTCAGCAGGAACGCACCGACGATGACACCGAAAATATTGTCCATGCCGCCGACGATGACCATGGTCATGATGGTGACGGAGACCAGGAAGGTGAAATTGTCGGGAGAAATGTAGGAGACGTAGAAGGCGTAGATCGTGCCGGCGAAGGCGGCGAGAAAGGCGTCGACGGCGAAGGCCAGAACCTTGAACCACGCCACATTGATGCCTTGCGCCTTGGCGGCGATCTCGTCGGCGCGCAGCGCATTCCAGGCCAGACCGATGCGCGAACCGTGCAGCCGATGCGCGGTGACGATGGCGACGACGACCAGTGCGGCCGACAAATAATAGAAATTCGCCTGGCTCGGCAGCTTCCAGCAGAAGATCACCAGCGGATCGGCAAAGGAATGGCCGAACAGGCTGGGCGCCGGAATGCCGACCAGTCCGTTGGGTCCGCCGGTCCAGCTGAAATTGTTCAGCAATTGCTGGACCACGACACCGAAGGCGATGGTGACAAGCGCCAGATAAGTGTCGCGCGTGCGCATCGACGGGATGCCGATGATGAAACCGAACAGGGTCGCCGCCAGCGCCGCGACCGGCAGCGTCAGCCAGAAGCTGACGCCGAAATTGATCGCCAGCAGCGCCGACACGTAGGCGCCGATGCCGTAGGAAGCGCCGGTGGCGAAGTTCGGGATGTTGGCGCTGCCGAGCTGGAAATTGAGCGCCAGCGCCAGCACCGCATAAAGCTCGGCGACGATCAGCAGATGGAGGATATAGGTGTTGGATCCGACGAAGAACGGAAAGGCCAGGACGATGACCGCCGCAGTGATCATCGCCACGAGCGGAACCCGGGCAAAGCTCGCCAACGCATAGTCGGCGATCCACGGCAGCCTCTCCAGCAGATAGAAACCGAGGCCGAGCAAGGCCAGCAGGCCGACCACCTGCCAGCCGCCGTCGACTTTGAGGATGAGGTACAGGAACGCTGCCCCGATGATTTGCGAGGCGATGGCGAAGACCGTGGCCGCGGCTATGCCCGGCACGTCGGGTGAAGCACGACCCTGCATGCTAGACTTTCTCCATGACGGTGCGCCCAAGCAGGCCGGCGGGGCGGAAGATGAGCACGGCGATGACCAGCAGGAAGACGAAGACCAGCCGGTAGGAAGCGCCGTCCGGCACGAATGTCTGCGCCAGCACTTCGATGCCGGCAATGATCAGTCCGCCCAGTATGGCGCCCGGCATCGAGCCGAGGCCGCCGATGACCGCGGCGGAAAAGCCGAGCAGGCCGGCCATGACGCCGAAGTCGAACCGTGTCACGCCGGCATAGCTTGCGAACAGAAGTCCAGCGATGGCGCCGATAGCCGAGGCAATGAAGAACGTCGCACGGAAGACGCGTGCATCGCGGATGCCCATCATGCGCGCCACGACCCGGTCCTCCGAGGCCGCCCGGATGCGCAGCCCGAGCGGGGTCATGCGCAGGAAGACAAACAGCATGGCAACCAGCGCGACGGTCAGCACCACCACCAGCAGCGCGAACCAGCTGATGGCAACGCCGGAGATTTCGAAAGCCATGCCCGACACCAGGCGCGGGAAGGCATGCGGGTTCGATCCCTGCGGATAGAGATGGCGGATCAGCTCGCGGATGACGATGCCGAGCGCCACGGTCGCCACCAGCGCCATCATGGCGGGCGCATCGCGGAAGCGCCTGATGACCACCTTGTCCAGCAGGACGCCGATCAAACCGACGGCGAACACGGCGACCGGAACCGCAAGCACCAGCCAGGCGGGCCCCGAGGCGCCAAGAGCGGTCGCCAACGCCTGGGCAAGCGCCAGCGTGATGAACGGCGCCGTCATCGCGACATCGCCGTGCGAGAAATGAATGACGTTCAAGACACCGAAGATCAGGCTGAATCCGATCGCCAGCAAGGCATAGATGCAGCCAAGGGTTATCCAGTTCACCAGTTGCTGGACAAGCAGTTCCGCCATGCGGTCGGTCTCTCGATTGAAGCCGACAGGTATCAATCGCCATCCCGGGCGGACAGAACGAATCTCCGAACTCACGAGTCACAATTTCCGAATTTCGTCACTGAATACGCGCCCGTACACTGATGATCAGCCGACGATCACGATCGGCCGGGTCGCTACGACGGCGGCAGATAATTCTGTTTGAGGTGGAACCATGCAAAACAGGCGCAGTGCGCTTATCCGCGTATCGTCAATTCTGGCCGGCTCTCTGTTTGCCATCGCCCTGGGCGCCGCCCAGGCGCAGGCCGACCAGATCAAGCTCGGCTTCATCGGGCCGCTCTCCGGCGGCAACGCCCAGCAGGGCCTCGGCGCCCGCAACGGCTTCCTGCTCGCCATCGAGCAGGCCAATGCCAGCGGCTATCCGCACCAGGTGGAAGGCGTCGTGCTCGATGACGCCTCCGATCCGGCGGTCGGCGTTTCGGCGGCGCAGAAGCTGGTCAACGATCCCGCGGTGGTCGCGGCAACGGGGCATTGGAACAGCTCGGTCGCGTTGGCGACGATCCCGGTCTTCAACCGCTCGCAGATGCCGTTCATCGTCTGGGGCGCGGTCAGCCCGAAGATTACCGAACAGAACTTCCCGAACGTGACCCGCGTCACGCCGACGCTGGTCAACGAGAACAAACCGCTGGCCGAAGCCATCGCCAAGCAAGGCAAGATCAAGAAGATCGCCATCATCTCCGACACCACCGACTACGGTGCGGCCAACACCAAATGGTTCGGCGATTTCTTCAAGGCGGCCGGCGGCGAGGTCGTTTCTTCGGATGCCGCAGCTGTCGGCACGACCGATTTCCGCGCCATGCTGACGACCGCGAAGGCAGCGTCGCCCGACGCGGTCTATTTCGGCGGTGTCGTCACCGAAGCAGCGCTGGTGCGCAGCCAGATGGCCGACCTCGGCATGGGCAATCTGCCGATGTACGGAATTTCAGGCATCTACGACCCGAAATTCATCGAGATCGCGGGAGCTGCCGCCGAGGGCACCATCGCCGGAACTCCGGCCGTCCAGTCGAACCCCAAGCTCGAGGAGTTCAACAAGGCCTATGAAACCAAGGC
>NZ_RZPQ01000530.1:0-4180 GCF_003999135.1 Mesorhizobium sp. M7A.F.Ca.CA.004.06.1.1
GGGGAGCGCAGCCAGCGGCGGCAACGCGACGACTTCCTATGGCGGCACGATTGCCAGCAACGGAACGGGCGCTGCGGCGTCGATCCAGAGCATGACCGGTGGCTCGGTGACGCTGTCGGGTAATCTGACCGATACCAATGCGGCCGCCGGCGGCAACATCGTCGTTGCCGGTAACGACGCAGCCGCGATCACGTTCTCGGGCGCGACCAAGCAGATCAATTCGGGCGCGACGGACGGCGTGAGCTTGGGCATCATTGGCAATTACGGCTCAGGCGCCCCGGCACTCAATACCAACAGCACGATCGACTTCACCCATGGCGGCCTTGATATATCGACAATGGCCGGGGCGGGCTTCGTCGCAATTGGCGATTTAGGCCCGGCTGGCGCAACCTCCACCATTATTACCGTCACCGGCGCGGGCAACAAGATCAATGCCGGCAGCGACGGGCTTGCTGTGTATGGTGCCAATGTCGGCAGCGCCGGCATTACCTTCGACAGCATCTCGGCGGACTCCACGATCCCCCTTCCCGGCGACCCCGGCGGTGCCGGAGTGACGCTGTTGGGCGCCAATCTCGTCGGGGATGTCAACATCGGCGGCCTGAGGGATACTGGATACACCGGCGCCTGGCTGTACGCCCTGAGTGGCACCGGAGAGGTCAATTTCACCGGGACGATCGATCTCGACGTCCAATATGCCGGGTTCAATATCGGCGGTCCCGAGGTTGGTACCGTCAACATCGCCAATGTCGCCGGATCCACCCTGACCATCGATGGCGGCCAGTTCGGCATCATACAGAGCTCGCAGGGCGGGACCGTCAACGTCGGCATCAACGGCAGCGCCAGCATCACGAACACCACCCTCTCGGCTATCAGCCTCGGCGGCGGCAATGACCTGGCCTTCACCACGCTGACCTACAAAGGTTCGATCACGGTCGGTGTGGGCGCGGTGTTAAGCGCCACGGGCGATGCGACCCGTCTGAACATGAGCGGTTCCGTCGTTTCCACCACGTCATCGACGGCCTTCGACTTCTTTGGCCATGCCGAAGGCATATACGATATTTCGAGCACCATCGATCACAGCGGTGGCGAGGGTGTCGCCATCGGCGGCTCGGCCAACGGCACGGTCACCTTCTCCGGCACGTCGAAGATATTCAACACCGGCGCCAACGATGCCATCGTCAAGGCACCGTCGTACGTGATGGACCCGCAGACCAAGGGCACTCTCGCCTTCACCAATGGCGGCCTTGTCATCACCACCAGCAGCGGCGCCGGCTTCACCGCCAGCACCTTCGGTTCGGGAACAGTCAGCGTCACCGGCGCCGGCAACACCATCACGACCACGAACGGCGGCACGGCGCTGAAGCTTGGCGACGCGACGGCGGTCGTCGCCGGGGCGAAAGGCGCGACGGTCGGCGCCGGTGGTATCAAGTTCGATACGATTTCGGTCAATGGCGCGGCGACCGGCATATCGCTCAACAATGTCAGCGGCGGCGTAATCGATCTCGGCACGGTCAACCTGCTAGGCATCACCGGTGCCAATGCGCGCGGTGTCGACATTTCCGGCACGCTCGGCTCGACGTTGAATTTCGCCAGCCTGAACATCGGGCTTGGCGCGGCGAACACCATCGGTCTCGACCTCAACGGCGCGTCGCTCGGCGCGAGCAACATCACCGCTGGCGATTTCGACGTCGACGGCGGCGGTTTTGCCGGCACGATCGGCATCGACATGGCCGACACGACCGGCACCGGCACGATCCAGCTCGGCGACACGGTCAACAACAATCCGGCGGGACAGACCTCCAAGATCGAAAATGTAGGCTATGGGGTCCAGTTCTCCAGCGCCACCAACGCCCAGCTCGTGTTCGGCGACGGCGCCGGCCCGGCCGAATCGTCGATCAAGACCACAGGCGGCCAGGTCATCCACGCCACCGACACTTTGCCGACCAACGGCGACTACAATTTCAACGACGTCAATTTCGATGGCGACATTTCGAACCTGTCCTCCTACAAGGTCTACTATGTCACGGCCGATGCCACCGCCCTTGGCGACGGCAGTCTGCTCAATCCAGGCACCTACGCCAACGCCCAGACGTCTTCGGCCAATGTCATTGTGCTGATCGACAAGACCGTCGACGGCGGCCAGGCGACGATCGACCTCGGCGCGACGTCGTTCCAACTCGATGACGGACAGGTGCTGCTCGCCTTCAAGAGCAACGACGCGGCGATCGATGTCTCCCAGCTCGGGGTCGACACCAGCGCCGGCGCGTCGCCGGCGTTCCACTTCACCACGGTGCAGAATTCGCCGATCATCGCGGCGCCGGCGGGCATCGACACGCTGCGGCCGGTCCTGCAGAGCAATAACGCCACGCAGGTCATCAATCTGGCGACATCAGGCAGCGGCATCTTCACGGGCGGTATCCAGAACCTGATCGTCAGCAATCTCGGTTCCGGTGCGGGCGTTGCCGTCAACGCGAGCGGCGCCTCCAGTTTCTTCGTCAGGAACAACACCATCGCCGCCGGCGGCAACGCGCTCGATTTCTCCACCACGGGAGCTCCGGCCAATACGCTTCTGCTTTCGATCGACGGCAACACGCTCAGCTCGACCGCGTCCGGCCTGGCTGCGTCGTTCACCGGCCAGAACATCGATGCCGACCTGAATTCAATCGCGATCAGATCGTTTGCCGGCAATACGGCGACCGGGGGCGCCGGCAGTGGCGGCATCGCCTTCAACAATGTCCGCTTCGATTCCGACGGCGCCGGCGGCACCGTCAGCGCCGGCACGCTCGGCATCGGTAACCCAGGCGCTCGCGTCCAGGGCAATGGCCTCAGTTTCACCAACACCAGCGGTACCCTTAATCTGGGCACGCTCAGCCTTGCCAACAATGGCGGCACCGGTGTCATCGCCAACACCAAAACCACCACCTTCACGCTGAACAACACCGGTGGCGTGGTCACCACCACCAACGGCGCGGCGTTCGATCTCGATCCGCTGACCGTCAACATGACGTTTGCCACCGTAAACGCCAGTGGCGGCGCGAGCGGCATCATCTTCGACGGCGTCGCTGGTACCTTCACCGTTACTGGCGCGACCGCCATCGGCAACACGACAGGCTTTGGCATCGATGCCGTCAACACCAACACCGGCACCTTCAACTTCAACACGGTGACGGTGAACAATGCCACCGTCCCCAACACAGGCGGCGGTATCCGAGTCCAGACCGGCACGCTCAACGTCACCGGCCTCGCCAACATCGACACGACCAGCGGCGTTGGTCTCTCGCAGGCCGGCGGCACAACCAGCTTCACCAACGGCTTGACCATCGACACCACCGCCGGCACCGGCATTCTCGCCACCGGCGGCACGATGGGCATCACCGCTACGGCTGCCGCCCAGACGGTGAACGCAACCGGCGGCACAGCGATCAATCTCTCCGGTGTCGCCGCCACCATCGCGCTCGATTCGACCTCGTCGGCCGGTGGCATCAACAATGTCAGCCTGACCGATGTCACGGGTATTGTTGGACTTGGAACTGGTGCGCTGAGCGGCGCAACGGGCGCGTCGTTCAATGTCGTCGGCGGCACGGCTGCCGTGGGCTATTCGGGCACGGTCAACAATTCGGGCGCATTCAGTCCGGCGCTGAATGTCCAGAGCCGGCTTGCCGGCGCCGGCCTCGTCGCCCTGAACGGCAATCTGACGGCCAGCGGGCTGGGCGTATCGCTGAACAACAATGCAGGCGGCACGGTGACGGTGTCCGGCGCCTCGAACAGCTTTACCGGCGGGGGCACCGGCATATCGATCACCGCCAACACCGGCGGCACCTACAACATCAGCGGCGCCAGCTACGCCATCGGCATGAGCAGCGGCGGGCTTGGCGTCGATATTGCCGGCAACAGCGCCCCGGTGACGGTCAATTTCAACGGCGGCGGGCTGGCGATCGTGACCTCGGCAGGCGCCGGCTTCAATGCCACGGGTTCCGGCACGATCAGCGTGACCGGCGTGGGCAACTCCATCGCCACGGGCACCGGTGTGGCGATGAACCTGAGCGGCGTCACCGTCGCGGCCACCGGCATGAATTTTTCCTCGACCAGCAACGGCGCCGGCGGCAACAGCGCCGTCGTCCTCACCAACGTGATCGGGTTGGGGACGATCAATCTCGGCGCCGGCACGCTGGTCGGCGGC
>NZ_RZPQ01000531.1:0-4169 GCF_003999135.1 Mesorhizobium sp. M7A.F.Ca.CA.004.06.1.1
GTCGCTACACGCAGCGCGATTTCATCGCCCTCGTCGAACGCCAACGCATTGCCTATCACGAGAAGACGCTTGGGCAGCTGTTTTGCGACGGCTCGGCGCGCCAGATCATCGACATGCTGGTCTCGGAAATGCAGGGCAGGGGCGTGGAGCTGGCGCTCTCGGCCAGCGTTGAGGATGTCCGCAAAACCGTGGAGGGGTTTGCGCTCACCCTCTCCACAGGCTTGGTTACTTGCCAGTCGCTGGTGGTGGCCTGCGGCGGCAAGTCGATCCCCAAGATGGGGGCGACCGGTTTCGGCTATGAGCTTGCCGAACGGTTCGGCCTTGCCATTGTCGAAACGCGACCGGCGCTGGTGCCGCTGACCTTCGACGTAAACACGCTCGAACGGCTGGCGCCCCTGGCCGGCAACGTCGTCGACGCGGAAGTCGCCTGCGGCAAGACGCGGTTCTCCGAAGCGATGCTGTTCACGCATCGTGGCGTCAGCGGGCCATCTATCCTGCAGATCTCTTCCTATTGGCGCGAGGGCGATGAAATCCGCATCGCCATGCTGCCGGCAGTTGACGTGGCGGACCTCATTCGGGTGGCCAAGCGAAGCAATGGGCGGCAAGCGGCACAAACGGTGCTGGCAAATCATCTGCCGAAGCGGCTTGCGCAGTCGATCGCCGAGCGCACCGGGATCGACGGCAACCTTGCTGATCTTTCCGACGCCCAGATGAAAACCATAGCTGCCGCAGTCAATGACTGGCGCATCAAGCCTGCCGGCTCAGAGGGCTACCGCACCGCCGAAGTGACGCTGGGTGGGGTCGACACCAACGGGCTGGACCAGAAGACGATGCAGGCGAAATCCGTGCCGGGCCTGTTCTTCATCGGCGAAGTCGTCGATGTCACGGGTTGGCTGGGTGGCTATAATTTCCAGTGGGCATGGTCGTCGGGCTGGGTGGCAGGCCAGGCGGCCTAGACTTGCGTCTGTGGCTTCGCCCCGGCAGCCGCTTTCTTCTTCTTTTTGGCCTGATTGTAATCGATCGCTGCGCGGACGAGCTCTTTTAAAGCGCCCTCATTGAGCCTGTCGCCCTCGAACATGTCGATTGCCCGCCACACCTTGCCGCCAAAACCATTGTTGAACAGATTGTCGGGGTCCGGCAGGCTGGCGCCATGGGAAAAGGTCAGCTTCACCTTGTCCTTGTGGGCGTTGCCGACCACGATGTTGCCATCGAGGCACCATACCGGGCTGCCCATCCACTTCCACTCCTCGACGATGTCCGGGTCGGCTGCAAGGATGGTCTTGCGGATGCCGGCGAGCGTATCGCCGCGCCAATCGATGAGGCCGGCGATCATTTGGTCGATATGTTGCGAGGGGGTCATTGGGTGTCTCCTGTGTCTCGACCCGTTTCAACCGCCGCCGTTACCAGCGCGCCAGCTGGGTGATCTGAACGAGGTTGCCGCAGCTGTCGTTCAACTGGGCGATGGTCGAACCGGTCGCCTCGGTCGGCGGCTGGATAAACGCACCGCCCTTCGCCTTGATGCGCTCGTAGTCGCCCTTGACGTCGTCGGTGAAGAACATGACCGCGGGCTGGCCCTGCTTGAAGATGGCTTCCTGATAGGCCTTGGCGGCCGGGTTGTCGTTGAGCGCGAGTTGCAGCTCGGTTCCATCAGGCTCTTCAGCCGAGGCCACGGTCAGCCAGCGATAAGGCCCGTTGCTGAAATCGGCCTTTTTGGTGAAGCCCAGCACGTCGGTGTAGAAGCGCAGTGCGTTTTCCTGGTTGTCCACATACACGCTGGTCAGCTTGATCTTCATGGCTCTTTTTCCTCTGTCATAGTCGGTCATTACGGGATCCAGCCGGGCAGGGCCGCGGCCTGCTTGATCCATTCCACCATCCTCGCCTCATCGAACGGATCGTCTTCGCGGATGTCGATCCAGCGCACATCCTTGCTCTTGGCCGTGCCGCCAGGCGGAATCGGCCGCAACGACGTGCCGCTGAAGAAGGTCACTTTCAAATAGTGGGTGAAGACATGGAAACTCACGAACCAGCCTTGGCCCTCGACGCCGTAGAAGGGCGAGTTCCAGCGCACGGCCTTGCGCACGTCGGGCACGTTGTGTTCGATGAGCGCGTCGAGCCGCTCGCCGAGGCCACGCTTCCAGCCCGGCATTGCAGCGATGTAGGCCTGCACCGGAGCGTCGCCGTCGCCCTTGGCGATTTGCGGGTTGCCACCCGAGAGCAGGACCGGTGCCGCTTTGGTCGACTGACCCTGCGTCTTGGTCATTCTACCCACTCCTATCCGCCGGCACGCTGCGCGCCGCGGCCCCTGGCGGCATAGGGCAGCACGAACATGTACAGGCCGCTGAACAGCAGCAGGAAGAGCGGCAGGAGCGGCGAATAGACTACCCAGGCGGGAGGCTGGCCGAATGCCATGGTGGCGAAGTTGGCGACAACGGTCAGCGTAAACATAATCGACAGCCAGCGATGAATTTGCCGAACCCACTTGTTCCTGTCCAATAGCTCCTCCTGTCAAAACAGACCGAAGCGGACCCGTGATCCGCATGTCGGCGGGTTCAATCCATCCGCGCCAGGACCTGACCCAGATTTGTAAAGTACTGCCGCCACCCACTCGTCGCGCCCCGATACGCCTGCTCCTGATCCGGCCGGAAGCCGGACTGTTCCATACGCAACCGGGTGCCCGTGCTGGTCGGCATGAGGGTCCAGGTGACGACACTCTCGAGGCCATAGGCCTGCCACGTGTAGGACAGTGTCTTGTTCAGCTCGACGGCTGTTACCTGACAGTCGACAACAATGCTCACGTCGGTTTGCGTTTCCTTTCGCAGATTGAAACGGTGGTCCACAACTGGCTTGAAGTCGTTCTTCATCAGCCATTCCTCGATCAGATGCGGTTGGGTCAGCGCGCGCCAGATTTTTTCCGGCGGATAGGGGATCTCACGTTCGACGACGACGGAGCGCGTTTCGGTCGCAATGTTGGTCATTGGTCCATTCTTTTGAGCAAATTTTCGAGGTCGTCGAACCGGCTCTGCCAGAACGCATTCATCTGGTTCGTCCAGTCGGTCAGCGGGGAAAGTGCTGCGATCTGGGCGCTATAATGGGTCTGCCGTCCTTGATGGCGGTCGCGCACCAGCCCGGCCTGCCTGAGTACGCCGAGATGCTTCGACACCGCAGGTTGGGAGACCCCCGACTGAGCCGTCAGGGCGCCGACCGTCTGCTCGCCTTGTCGGCACAGGCGCTCGAAGATCGCACGACGCGTCGGATCGGAGAGCGTTCTGAAGAGGATATCGTGAGCGTTCGTCATTGGGATCGATAACCCGGTGGCTATTGATTGACGTATAACCGCCGAGATATGGATGTGTCAAGCGGGGTGCCGGCGGTCACGATCCGGCGGTTTCCAAAAAAATCTTTCCATTGCCCAAGGATTAGCCATTAGCCTTCGTCCAACAGGCAAATGATGGCGATGATGCTGGATGAAAGCGAAGCCTCCGACGCCGAACTGATCGGGCGGGCGAAGGGCGGAGACAGGGGGGCCTTCAGCACATTGCTGGAAAGGCACTATGACTTCGTCTATCGCGCTGCCTATCGCTGGTGCGGCAGGAAGGCCGATGCCGAAGACATCGCCCAGGAAGTCTGCGTCAGGCTCGGCAAGGCGATCCGCGACTATCGCGGCGGCGGCGCTTTCACCACATGGCTCTATTCCGTGACCCTGAACGCCGCGCGCGACATGATGCGAAAGTCCGCCCGCGAGACCGTGAAGACCGAGGCCTATGGCGTCCATGCACTGATCTCAGGCGAGGCGTCGGTCGAACCGGAGGATCCGGCCGAAGCGCTGTGGACCGCGGTGCGGCAACTGCCGGACAAGCAGCGCGACGCCGTGCTTTTGGTCTATGGCGAAGGATTGAGCCACGCGGCCGCCGCCGAGGCGATGGCGATCTCGGAGACGACGGTTTCCTGGCACATCCATGAAGCGAAGAAACGGCTGAAGACGCTGATGCGCGCGGCCGGGGAAGTGTGACCATGGTCGACGACAACGAACTCAACAGACTGCGCGATATCGCAGCACCGGCGCCCGCCAAGGATGCCAAGGCACGTGCCTTCGAGGCCGCCCTGCGCGCCTATGATCAGGAAAATATTTCTGCTGTCACCCAAGGATCGATTGGCGGGCTTCGTCTCAC
>NZ_RZPQ01000532.1:0-4155 GCF_003999135.1 Mesorhizobium sp. M7A.F.Ca.CA.004.06.1.1
GAGTTGCGCGGCTCGACCAAGGTTACCGGCACGTCGAGCGCGGAAAAGATCGTTGCATATTCGACCCCGATGACGCCGGCGCCGATCACCGTCAGCGTGCGCGGCAAGCGGTCGAGTTCCAGCATCTCGTCGCTGTCGAAGATTCGGGTCTTGTCGAAAGGCACATCGCGCGGCCGGTGCGGCCTGGTGCCGACCGCGATCAGCGCATTAGCAAAACCGACCTCGCTGTAATCGCCGGTGTCGGTGGTCAGGCTGACCTTGTTGGGGCCAAGGAATTTCACCGCAGCCCGGGCGCTCTTGACCGTGTTGCGCATGAACTGGTGCTGCAGCACCTCGACCTCATGGTCGAGCGTCTTGTGCAGGCGCTCGACCAGATCGCCGACCGAGATATCCTGCTTGACCCGGTAGCCGCGCCCGTAGAAGCCGCGCTCACGCCAACCCGAAAGGTTGAGCACCGTTTCGCGCAGCGTTTTCGACGGGATGGTGCCGGTATGCACCGAGACACCGCCCAGACGCCGGCCGCGATCGACCACCAGCACCGATTTGCCGAGCTTGGCCGACTGCACCGCGGCCCGGCGACCGGAAGGGCCGCTGCCGATGACCAGCATGTCGTAGTCCATATTGCCCCGTCCCCTGCCATGTGCGCTTTTGCTGCGCCGCAGCAAGCTAATGCTATCCGCGCCGCAAATTCAACCGGTTCAGATTGCGCCTGGCGCCTTGAAGGCCGGCGCACCGCAAGAAGCCCGATCTTGATTCCGCCACAGGCCTTCACCATTTCATGGCTGAGCGGTCCGCACCCTATGTCGGACCTTGTTACGAGGAAATGACATGAACGCGCGCGTTCTCGACGGCGAAATCATCACCAGCAGGCTCGACGATGTCAGGGCCTATGACGGCGTGCGCACGAAGCGCATCCTGGCTTTCGTGATCGACTATGTCATCGTCGCGCTGCTTACCATTCCGTTTGCCATTCTGGTGTTCTTCCTCGGGCTTTTGACCCTCGGGCTTGGCTGGATGCTGTTCGGTATCCTGTTGCCGACTGTGGCCATCCTCTACATCTGGAACACGCTGGGCAGCACCGACCAGGCCACCACGGGCATGAAGATGATGGGCATCCGGCTCGACCGGCTCGACGGCAGGCCGATCGACGGCCTCACCGCGGTCGTCCATTCGGTGCTGTTCTGGGCCGGCAACGTCATCCTGTCGCCGCTCGTCCTGCTGGTGACGCTGTTTTCCGACCGCAAGCGCACCTTGCACGATCTTTTGCTTGGCACGGTCGTCAGCCGCACGGACCGCTGAAACGGCCCTCTGAAGAGCAGTCGCAACCGATTGAGCACAAATGTGAAGGCGTCGAGTCGACCACGCCCACATAATCCTGTTGAATTTTTCGCCGTCCGCGCCAAAGGTAGAGCGATTCGAAGGAGTGTTTCCAAGGCTCGATGACGCAGCATCCGACCCAGTCGCCGCAGTTCTTCCTGACCGCGCCGTCGCCGTGCCCCTATCTCGACGGCCAGTTCGAGCGCAAGGTGTTCACGCACCTGGTTGGCGACAAGGCGGCGGAGATGAACGACCTCTTGACCCAAGGCGGCTTCCGGCGCTCGCAGAACATCGCCTACAGGCCGGCCTGCGAGACCTGCCGCGCCTGCGTTTCGGTACGCATCCTCGCCCAGGAATTCGTCGCCAGCCGCAACATGAAGCGCGTGCTGCAGCACAATTCCGATCTCGTCGGCCACATGCACAATGCCGAGCCTTCGACCGAACAATATTCCCTGTTCCGCAGCTATCTCGATGCCCGCCACCGCCGTGGCGGCATGTCCGACATGACGGTGCTCGACTATGCGATGATGGTCGAGGATACCCATGTCGACACCAAGGTGATCGAGTATCGGCGGCGTGGACCAGACACGTTCATCACCGGCAAGGGACAGGGCGAGCTGATCGCGGTGGCGCTCACCGACAAGATGGCCGACGGCCTGTCGATGGTCTATTCCTACTTCAATCCCGATTTCGAGGAACGGTCGCTCGGCACGTTCATGATCCTCGACCACATCGCCCGCGCCAGGGCGATGGGCCTGCCCCATGTCTATCTCGGCTACTGGGTCAACGGCTCGCGCAAGATGAATTATAAGATGCGCTTCATGCCGCAGGAGCATCTCGGCCCGAAGGGCTGGGAGCGCTACACCAACGAAGCGGTCGCGCGCTGATTACTCTTTCCCAAGTCCGGGCTTAAACATTTTCAATCGAGACGATGCTGGTCTTTCCGCTGGTTGGCGGAGAGCGTGCGATTGCGCCGGTCCGCCATCCTCTCCCGAATTCATTGTGAAAGTCGCTGCATGTCGTCTCACGATACTCACACCAAAGGACTTCTGCTCACCGCATTTGGCGGGCTGACGCTGACCGTGGACATCCCGCTGATCCGGCTCGCCCACGGCGAGGCATGGACAATCCTGCTGCTGCGCACCGGCTGCACCTTGGCCGCGGCACTGATCATGTGGACCATCTGGCGCTCGTTCAGCAAGAATGCGCCGCAGCTGATACCTGGCTGGTCGGGCCTGATCGTTGCCGCGATCTACGGGCTCGGCGCGATTGCGTTCATCACAGGCGTCTACAACACCTCGACCGCCAACCTGGTGTTCATCCTGGCCTTCACAACCATGTTCGCCGCGCTGCTTTCATGGGTGTTCCTGAAGGAGCGGCCGCGGCCGCTGACCCTTGCGGCATTGGCCATGATGATTGTCGGCGTCGTCATCATCGTCGGCGATTCCGTTGGCACCGGACATCTGTTCGGCGACCTGATGGCGTTGTGTTCGGCCTTCCTGATCGCCTGCGCCATCACCATCTCGCGCGCCAGCGGCAAGGATATGGGCTTTACCTCACTGATCGGCGTCGTCCTGCCCTTCGGGCTGGCGGCGTTCATGGTCTCCAACACCGGCTTTCAGGTGGAGGCGCCCTGGTGGATCATCCTCAACGGCGCCGTCGTCATGCCGATTGCGTTCTTCTGCCTTGCCGCCGGGCCGAAATACATTTCGGGCCCTGAAGTGGCGATGTTCTACCTGCTCGAAACCGTGCTGGCGCCGGTCTGGGTGTGGATGATCTTTGCCGAAACACCGACGCGCAACAGCCTGATCGGCGGCGCGATCCTGATCGTCACGCTGATCGCGCATTCGCTGTGGCAGCTTCACGAGGGACGCAAGCGGCGTGGCGACCTTGCGGTGCAACATCCGGTCTAAGGCGCGTTGAGATCAGGCGCTGGCCTTCTTCGCCACGTCGGGTTCCGGCAGGACCTCGATTTGCGGACCGGCTTCGATTTCGGCTGGCGAGCCCGGGACGACTTCATCGGCCATTTCCACCTCGCGAAGCCATTCGCGCCAGATCGCGACCAGCAGGGCCATCAGCACCGGGCCGATGAACAGACCGAGAAACCCCATGGTCTTGACGCCGCCGATCAGGCCGAAAAACGTCGGCAGGAAGGGCAGTTTTATCGGCCCGCCGACGAGCTTCGGGCGCAGTGTCTTGTCGACGATGAACAGTTCGACCGCACCCCAGAGGAACAGTGCCAGCCCGGCCATCGGCGAGCCGCTGGCGGCCAGATAGATCGAGACCAGCGTGAACGACAGTGGCGCACCGCCAGGGATCAGCGCCATGACGCCGGTCAAGGCGCCAAGCGTGACCGGCGACGGCACGCCGGCCAGCCAGTAGGCGATGCCCAGCACCAGGCCTTCGCCGATGGCGATCACGGTCATGCCGGTCACGGTCGACGAGATCGTCGCGGGCACGACGCGCGAAATCCGTTCCCATCTGGTCGGCAGGATGCGTTCGCCGAGACGGTCGACCTGGCCGGCAAAATGCTCGCCGTCGCGATAGGCGAAGAACAACGCGATCATCATGAACAACAATGTCAGGAGCAAGCCGAAAGCGCTGCCGCCGGCGGCCAGCACACCGCGATAGATGCTGCCGATGTTAGCGCCGCTGACCAGCTGGATCAGTTCACCAATGCCGCCGGGATGGCCGAAATTGGTCGTCCACTGCTGGTTCAGCCACTCGCCCACGACAGGCATGGTGGCGATCCAGTGCGGTGTCACCGCGCCATGACGGTTGGTCTCGATCGCCCAGGCGACCCATTCGCGGACCTCGTTGATCGCATAGGTGCCGGCG
>NZ_RZPQ01000533.1:0-4152 GCF_003999135.1 Mesorhizobium sp. M7A.F.Ca.CA.004.06.1.1
AGCCAAAGAGCGCCGAAAACACGCTGTCACCGCTCTTGCGCCAGTCCGCTTCCGCCCTGTTTGCCCTGCCGTTGGCCATACGGTAGCCAAGAGCCTCGCCGATGGCAGAAAGGCCCTGCCCGACCGTCTTCGGTGCCGCCGGACCGCGAAGGGCGTCCGCGATGGCGCGAAGTCGCGCGAGTTCTTCAGGCGTCTGGACGCCAGTATCTCCGCCGAAGATGAAAGCCGGCTGTGCGGTCATGCGAATGCCCTCCCGTAGTCGACGGCATCGAAGCCGTTGACCGTCGTCACCGCATAAGGCCGATAGGCGCGCACCTCGTCGGCCATGACGCCGACCTGTTCACCGCCGCCCCAGAGATATTCGAACACGTACTTCGTCAGGCCGTTGGCAAAGGTGCCGATTGCGCGGATGTTCTTCTTCAGGCGGCGGTCCGAAAACTTGATCAGGTTCGCGCCCAATCCGAACAGACCGCCCATCAAATCGCTGCTACTGCTGGCGTCCTGCTGCCACTTCTGGAGCTGCTGATTGTAGTTGGTGTTGATCAGCCCCGCCGTGTCGGTCGTCGGGATGGTCGGCATGTTCGCGTTGACGAAGTTCGGCTGGCTGACCTGTGAGCCCGAGAGCAGCGCCGTCAGGTTGTTGATCGGGGCCGAATTCTGGGCCAAGGCCTCCTGCACCGCCTGCCCGCGACCGGACAGCAGCAACGAATTGTAGGCGTCGTTTTCTCCCTGGTCCTGGATGTTCTGCGCCTGGGCGTAGTTATCCGAACCGGGACGGATGCCGCGATTGATCAAGTCGGCTTCGTTCGCCTGTCGGCGAGCATCGAGCGCCGGCTGAAGGCGCTTCATGCCGAGATCCATCAACCGGCCTTCGGTTGCGTCGTTGGACAGGTCGACCGGCTTGGCGAGCCAATCCTTCAGAAACGACGATTGGCCGGCCGCCAGTTCGCCCAGGTTCAGCTTTGCCTGGTCGGTCTGGTCTTTAATCGCCTGACCGGTTCCCGACAACGTTTGCGTGGCCGTGTAGGTCGGGATGTCATAGGACTTGCCCGTGTAGGGATCATTCCATTTGTACGTTCCCGTCTGGGAATAGTTCAGCGAGCCATCGGGCGTCACCTGATTGACGTTGCCGAGGTTGGCATTCGCAATCGCGGTGCCGACGTTCGTTGCGGTCGACGCTGCTGATGTCTCTTTCGGGTCGGGCGGCGCGGGAGCGTCTGGGGCACACATGGTCAGGGTCTCCTAGAGAAAATAGGTCATGGCGATTGCCGACCGCTTGAAGCCCACGCGCTCGCACATCTTTGCAACGCGTAGATCGGTGGCGATGGTGACGTGCGCCCTGACGCAGCCGCGCGCTTTCAGTTCAGTCAGAATATGCTTGGTGAAGCGGCGGCCGATGCCGTTGCGATGGTCCGGCCGCATGTAAATCGTGTCTTCTTGGGCGATCATCTCGGAATTGTGCATGTCCTGGGTGATCCAGATGAAGGCGTACCCCACGGCCTCGCCATCGCCGGTCCTGACCAGAAAGCAGAGCAGATGCCCGGCGGCGCCGTAGACGTTCAGGCGCGGCTTGAATTCGCCGATCGTCATCCCTTCGCCAGCCATCCGAGCTTGCATCTCGCCATAGTGAGTCCGGCACATGGGTTCCAGCTCGGGCCATGCGGCGTTGAAATTCTCGATACTGATGGCGTAGTCAGACAACGACGCCTCCCGTTTCAAAAGTGACATCGAGCTGAACGAATTCGGTGACTGGGCGCTGGTTCAGAAATCCGGTGATTTGCAGTTGCGGCTGCATGACATATCCGGTCTTGCCGATCGAAATCCATTGCCCGCCGCCTACCGATGCAACAGGCTGCGCCTGGTCCCACTTCGCGACATCCCACTGGCCCGAATCCCACAGGTCCGCCGTGCCGCCATCCGCCGCCGGAGGGGCTGGCGGCAGACTGACGGAATAGTTGACCGAGAAAGAGATTTTCGGGCTGTAGGGCGTGGCGCTGAGAAAGGTCGGGCGCGCCTGGTGAACGGTCTTCAAGCCGCCCAGAGACTTCATGTGATCCGGGTTGCCGACATAGGTATAGTAAATCGGCAAGCCGTTATCATTGCCCGCAATCTCGGCCTCGAAAACCGTGCCGTCATTGGTACCGAAATAGAGGCGGCTGTCATGCAGTTCGATGCAGCGCGTGGCCCATCCGACGAACTTACACCAAGCCCCGGTTTCGAGATTGACGACGAACGACCATGCTTCCTGTCCGGCCGCCGTCACCGGCAACGCGACAATCGCATAGTTCATGTCCGGCCACTTGATGATCTCCCACGGCAGGGAAAGCCGGCGAGCAGCCTCACGCTTCCAATCCGGTTCGATATTGCGGGAGATAGCCGCAAGCGACAGCGCCGCCGCGTCTTTGTTGATGGCGGCTGAGATCGGCACCAGGCCTTCTTTGGTGGCCACGATCAGATCGCCGCCGGCTCGCATCGTACCACGCTTGCCCATCGGGTCCGTCAGATCGTAGCGGCCGACCAAGTTCCATTCCGCCGCAGTCGCACCAGCGGGGTTTGATCCTTCAAAGATTGCTGCCTCGCCTTCCGTGGTGACGAACACGCATTTGTCGTCGATGCCGTCGCCGGCATCGAGGGACCACGTAGCGCCGAACAGCAGCGAGCCGCCGCGCTGGAAGATGCCCGACAGGTTCAGCGAGCCCAGGGCGCCCGTCACGCTGTCCACCCCGAGATAGCGCGCGCGCATCGTGCCGCCTTCAATGAAGAACAGCCGATTGCGATAAAGCCAGACATGCGACAGGACAGAGGTCGCCACACCGGTAATCGCGGCGGAGATCTGCACCACGCCGCCCGGAATGTCAGCCTTCGCGGAGCCGGCAATCGAGCCGGTGACGGTCTCGTTGTCCTGAAACGTTCCGGTGATGCTCTGAATGTAGAGCGAACCCGTAGTGCCGTTGTCGATCGACTTGACGACAGTCGCGGTCGCGCCGCTGGTGCCGCCCGTGATCGTCTGGCCAGTCACATAGTTGACCGTCTGGGTATCGAAGTTCAGCCGATAGGTGGCCAAGCCATTGACGGCCGACCAATCGAAGGTGGTGCTGTAGAGCTGAAGGAAGTCCGTTCCGTTGACCGCCACCACGAACGAGCCGCCAGACGTGGTGAAATTCACATAGGAATAGTAGCCGGAAGTCTGGCCCGAAACGGACGCGGCCGGCGGCACAGTCGGCGAGGCCGGCGCTGTGACATCACGGATGGTGGTCGCATCGCAAGCCCAAATCTTCTTCGTGCCGCCAGCATTGTACGTGATGAAGCTTTCAACCGGGACGGAGCCGATCGTGGCACGCTTTACCGAGCCGCCGCGCATGCTGATGCCGGTAGAGGTCGGAAGGAAGTTTTCGAGGGTCTGGGCCGAAAACGGCTTGGATTTCACAAGGCTCTGATTGGTCACCCAGCCGGCGACAGGCGCGCCGAAAGTGTACGGCTGGGCCTTAGCCGCAGCCGGGACCGGAACAGCCTTGCGGCGGCCGGGGAAACGCTCGCCAAGCCTCACGGGGCACCTGTGACAGTCCCAGGCCACGCGACATTGCGACCGCGCCAGCTAAGGGGCGGCTGGCCCGACACGACCGGCTTTGAACCTGGATCTTTGTCGATCATGCGAAGCTTCAGCGTTTCAAAGTCGTCCTGGGCTTGCTGATAGGCAAGGCCCTTATTCTGCTTCCACCGGTAGATGATGGCGAGCTTCAGCAGCCGCTCGGAGAGCCTGAACGTGTCGGCATCTTCCGTGAAAGCCGGCTTCAGGGAATTGTTGCTCGCCTTCACAATCTCGTTTGAGACATAAAAGAACTTCACCGTCTCGGTGCTGGCCATGACCGGCCATTGGTGAAACTGGTCACCGAAAATAATCCAGTAGCCGTTCACCGTGGCGATCGGCGTCACCTGAAGCTCAATCCACTGATCCGGGCTGGTCAGATGGTTCGTTGCCCACAACCACCGGGACGACCAGAGCGAAGACGTTTGCTGCATTCGCTCATAGTCGTCCGGGAGGTCAAAATCGGCCGTGGTGCCGTCACCGATGAAGGTCTTCAGGACCAGCAGTTTTTGCCAGTCGTAGGCGTCGACGATTTCCGACGCCATCACGTTGGCAAGTTCCTGCAT
>NZ_RZPQ01000534.1:0-4145 GCF_003999135.1 Mesorhizobium sp. M7A.F.Ca.CA.004.06.1.1
GATCAAGAAGATCGAGGCCAAGATCGTTGCCGACAAGGAAGCCGCCAAAGCCAAGGCGCTCGAAGCCAGGAAACTGGCGATGCGCGAGGCGGCCAAGGCCAAGGCCGACGCTGAACGGCAGGCGTTCCTGGCCAAGAAGGGCAAGGGCGCGCAGGCAACCCAGGTGGCCGATGCCAAGCCAGCCAAGAAGCTGGTTGCCAAGATCATCGAACCAATCGAACCGATCGCGCCGATCCAGTCGGCCGAGCCGCTTCCGGCAGAGGCGATGAACATCGCCCTGACCGGCAACAATGGCGAGTTGCGTAGCGAGGTCATCGGCCAGAAGCAGCCGAGCAGCGGCGGTTTGTTCGCCGGTCTCTTCGGCGGTAGCTCTTCCTCTTCGTCGATTTCATATCTTCCCGAGACACGGGCTCTCGACCAGGCTCTCGCCAAGAGGGAAGCCAAGAAGCAGTTCAAGGTGAAGCCGGAATTCGTGCCGCAGGACGTGGAATTCAGCGGTTACGCTGCCGGCACCATCGTTATCGACACCAGCGCGCGCCGCCTCTACCTCGTCGAATCGTCCTCCACCGCGCGCCGCTACGCCATCGCGGTCGGCCGCGACGGCCTGCAGTTCAAGGGTACGGTTGCAGTCGGTGACAAGCAGGAATGGCCGCGCTGGATCCCGACGCTGGACATGCAGAAGCGCGAGCCGAAGCATTACGGCCAGTATAAGGACGGTATGCCCGGCGGTGGCCAGAATCCGCTCGGCGCGCGCGCCATCTATCTCTATGACGGCAAGAAGGACACGCATCTGCGCATCCACGGCACCATTGCGCCGCAGTCGATCGGAACCAGCGCTTCGAATGGTTGCTTCCGCATGATCAACGAGCACGTCATGGACCTTTACAGCCGCGTCAGGGTTGGCACCAAGGTCGTCATCATCTGACGTTTTCGTCATCCTGCCGAAAGGGCCGGCTCAGCCGGCCCTTTTGTTTTGCCTTGTTCACGATCCAAGCGCCTTCTTGGGAAAAAAGCTTCGCGGCGGTTTTTTCTCTGGCGGAATCAATCCGGCCGCGTTAAGCGATGACTCCCATGGCGCGATATGTATTCATCACAGGCGGCGTGGTTTCCTCACTTGGAAAAGGCATTGCCGCAGCGGCCCTTGGGGCTCTCCTGCAGGCGCGAGGCTATCGCGCACGCATCAAAAAACTCGATCCCTACCTGAATGTCGATCCAGGCACGATGTCGCCGTACCAGCATGGCGAAGTCTTCGTCACCGACGATGGTGCGGAAACCGATCTCGATCTTGGCCATTACGAGCGCTTCACAGGCCGCTCCGCCAACCAGCAGGACAACATCACCACCGGCCGCATCTACAAGAACATCATCGAGCGCGAGCGGCGCGGCGACTATCTCGGCGCAACCGTGCAGGTCATCCCGCACGTCACCGATGAGATCAAAAATTTCGTTCTCAACGGCAATGACGATTATGATTTCGTGTTGTGCGAGATCGGCGGCACGGTCGGCGACATCGAGGCGATGCCATTCCTGGAAGCTATTCGTCAGCTCGGCAACGACCTGCCGCGCAACAACGCCGTCTACGTCCATCTGACGCTGATGCCCTACATCCCGACGGCAGGCGAGCTGAAGACCAAGCCGACTCAGCATTCGGTCAAGGAGCTGCGCGGCATCGGCATCGCGCCCGATATCCTGCTGGTCCGTGCCGACCGCGCCATTCCCAAGGAAGAGCGCAGGAAACTGTCGCTGTTTTGCAATGTGCGCGAAAGTGCCGTGATTCAGGCGCTCGACGTGCCGCATATCTACGATGTGCCGATGGCATACCATAGGGAAGGGCTCGATTCGGAAGTGCTGGCCGCCTTCGGCATCGATCCGGCGCCGAAGCCGCGCATGGAGCCGTGGCAGGCGGTGTCCAACCGCATCCACAATCCTGAAGGCGAGGTCACCATCGCCGTTGTCGGCAAATATACCGGCCTCAAGGACGCCTACAAATCTCTGATCGAGGCGCTCTCGCATGGCGGCCTTGCCAACCACGTCAAGGTCAAGCTCGACTGGATCGAATCGGAGATCTTCGAAAAAGAGGATCCGACGCCCTGGCTGGAAAAGGTGCATGGCATCCTGGTCCCAGGCGGCTTTGGCGAGCGCGGTGCGGAAGGCAAGATCCTGGCGGCGAAGTTCGCGCGTGAGCGCAAGGTGCCGTATTTCGGCATCTGCTTCGGCATGCAGATGGCCTGCATCGAGGCAGCGCGGTCGCTGGCCGGCGTCGAACATGCGTCTTCGACCGAGTTTGGTCCGACCGAGGAACCGGTGGTCGGCCTGATGACCGAATGGCTGAAAGGCAACATGCTGGAGAAGCGCCGCGAAACCGGCGATCTCGGCGGCACGATGCGGCTCGGCGCCTATCAGGCCGAGCTCGCCAAGGGCTCCAAGATCGCCGAGATCTATGGCGACACACAGATTTTCGAGCGCCATCGCCACCGCTACGAGGTCAATGTCGACTACAAGGAGCGGCTCGAGGATTGCGGCCTGGTGTTTGCCGGTATGTCGCCCGACGGCGTGTTGCCGGAAACGGTCGAATACCCGGACCATCCGTGGTTCATCGGCGTGCAGTATCACCCGGAACTGAAAAGCCGGCCGCTCGAGCCGCATCCGCTGTTCGCCAGTTTCATCGAGGCGGCCGTGGAGCAGAGCCGGCTGGTGTAGCGATCAGGTCGGGCGGCAATGCAGACCTATGTCGCACTGCTTTACAGCATCATCCTGGCTGAGGGGCGACGGGTCGTCATGGCCGACCTCAAGGCCATGGCCGAAGAGCTCGGGCTGAACAACCCGCGCACGCTGGTGGCGACGGGCAATCTGGTCTTCGAGGCACCGGCAACTGATATCGCCGACCTCGAACAGTGGTTGGAGGCAGCCTTCGAAAAAACCTTCGGCCGCCATGTCGATATCATTGTGCGCGGTGCCGAGGACTGGCTGAAGCTTGCCGCCGGCAATCCGTTTCCGATGGAATCGAATGCGACCGCGGATCAGGTGGCGGTGCGCGTGATGCGTAAGCCTGCACCCGAGCAGGCCGTGACGGCACTGCAGGCCTATGCCGCCGAGGACGAGAAAGTGACTTCGCTCGGCGGCGACATCTGGGTCGTCTTTTCGCGAGAGAGGCCAAGTTCGCGGCTGCTCGCGGCAATGAACCACAAGCGCATGGGCATCGGCACGTCGCGCAACTGGAACACGGTGCGCAAATTGGCCGAGATGATCGGGTAGTTGGGGCGGCTTTGCGCCGCCCCTGATGATGCTCGTCAGGCTTTCGCGGTCTTGGCGCCTGCGCCCAGAGCGGCGGTGCGCAGCACGTAGTAGATAATGCCGGCGATCGCCACGCCGAAGAACCAGCCATAGACACCCCACCAGGACGGCAGCCAGTTGGTGAAGTTGGGCAGGATCGACGAGAAGATGGCGCCGATGCCTGCTGCGATGAAGGCATTGACGTGCCAGCCGCCCTGGAAACGGAACTCGCCGTCCTCGCGGTAGAGCGCCTCGACGTCGACCTCGCCCTTCCGGATCAGGTAGTAGTCGACCATCATCACCCCGAAGATCGGCCCCATTGTCGCGCCGATGATGTTGACGAAGGAAGCGGCACTGCCTTCCCACGGCGCGAAGGGGTAAAGCAGCAGGGCAATCACGGCCGCGATATAGCCGCCCTTCTTGAAGTCGATCTGCCTGGGAAAGACGTTGGAGAAGTCGAAGGCCGGCGAGACGAAGTTTGCCACCACGTTGATGCCGAGGGTTGCCACGGCAAAGGTCAGGGCTGCGAGCGCTGCCAGGAACCAGCTGTCGAATTTCGCCGAGATCTGGTCGGGATGCAGCAGCACCTCGCCATAAACGTCAAAGGCGGCAATGGTGGTGACGCCGGCGACCAGCGAGAACAGGATCAGGTTGATCGGCAGGCCCCAGATGTTGCCCTTGCGCAGCGATGCCTTGTCCGGCGCGTAACGGGCGAAATCGCAGAAGTTGAGATAGAGCGCCGAGAAATAGGTGACCCAGATCGCGGCCACCGCAAACAGCGAGGTCCACGATCCCGGCGTGCCGGGCACGCCCGCGTCCTTCGTCTTGTCCAGCAACACGTCCATCGGGATATCGCTGGTGAAGGCAAATCT
>NZ_RZPQ01000535.1:0-4139 GCF_003999135.1 Mesorhizobium sp. M7A.F.Ca.CA.004.06.1.1
GATAAGGCAGCACGAAGGCCAGCATGGCGCGGGTCAGTCGATCGAGCAGCGGCCGCTTGTAGGTCTCCTGGATATGGGCGCGGGCATGGTCGACCAGATGCATGTAGTTCACGCCCGACGGGCAGGTGGTCATGCAGGCGAGGCACGACAGGCACCGATCGATATGGGTGACGATCTGCTTGTCGGCGGGATGGCCATTTTCCAGCATGTCCTTGATCAGGTAGATGCGCCCGCGCGGTGAATCGAGCTCGTTGCCAAGCGTCACATAGGTCGGGCAGGTGGCGGTGCAGAAGCCGCAATGCACGCATTTGCGCAGGATCTTTTCCGATTCCGCGACATGCGGATCGGCAAGCTGGGCAAGCGAAAAATTGGTCTGCATCGCTAATGTCCTAGGCCATTCGGCCGGGATTGAGGATGTGCTTCGGGTCGAATTCTTGCTTCAGCCGCTGGCTGAGTGCGGCAAGTGCGGGCGGCTGCGGCTCGAACACCGGCAGAGCGGCGCGATGCGAAGGTGCGGCACGCACCAGCGTCGCATGGCCGCCGCCATGTTTTCTCAACAGTCCGCGCAGCAGGGCGGCTTCCGGATCGCCCTGTTCCATGCGCAGCCACACCAGCCCGCCCTGCCAGTCATAGTAGGCGCTGACGGCGGCCTGCATGCGCAGCGTCAGGACCATCTGGTGGCACTGTCCCGGCGTCATCGAGACACGCCAGACCGGTTTCTCGCTGTTGTCGGCGAAGGGCCTGCAATCGCGTACATCGCGCCAGATCAGCCGTGAAGCGTCACCGGCAATCTCCTGCAGCGGCCCAGCCTTGCCGAGCAGCGTTTTCAGCGCGGCGATGCGGTAGGCGACGGACGGGCCGAAGCCTTCGACACGCAGCAGCGTCGCGGCCTCACCGCCGAGACTGCCGCCGGCGACACGCGCGGCGATCCGCTCGGGCAGATGGGCGGCACTCGACACTTCAGCACTCGAGCCAAGCGCCAGGGCCATGGCGCTTGCTGCCGCATCGTCGAGCAGGCCACGAATGGCGAGCGTGACTTCGGCCTCGGCTGCCGGCAGCACCTTGAAGGTGACGTCGGTGAACACAGCCAGCGTGCCCCAGCTGTTGGCCATCAGCTTGGACATGTCATAGCCGGTGACGTTCTTGACCACGCGGCCGCCCGACTTGAAGGCTTCGCCACGACCGGACACCACATTGATGCCCAGGACATGATCGCGCGCCGCGCCCGCCTTGAGCCGGCGCGGACCGGAGAGGTTCGCGGCGAGCACGCCGCCGATCGTGCCCTTGCCCGGTTCGCCACCAAACAGCGGACCGTAATCCATCGGCTCGAAAGCGAGTTGCTGACCGTTTTCCGCCAGCAGCTTTTCGATCTCGGCCAGCGGTGTGCCTGCCTTGGCCGACAGCACCAGTTCAGCCGGTTCATAGAGCGTGACGCCAGAGAGTTTCGACAGGTCGAGCGTGTGTTCGGTTTGCAGCGGCCGGCCGATGCCGCGCTTGGAACCGTGGCCGAGGATTTCGAGCGGCGAGCCTTCCGCCGCTGCCCAGGCGACGGTGGAGAGGACTTCGGATGGTGTGGTTGGGGTGAAAGTAGTCAAAGCCTGTGCTCCCGAAGCCTTTCGAGCACGGCTTCGCCCCGTGGCGACAGCCGATAACCGACCTTGAGGCTCTCGGTGAGACCGAACTCCCCGAGCTTGCGGACATCCTGCTTGAACTTCAGCTTTTCGACGCCGGCCTTGTCGGCCAGGACAGCAGCCGGCAATTCCGGATGGGCGCCGATCGCCTGCAGGATCGACGGGAAGTAGCCGGGTGCCGTTTTGTCCCAGCGCGCAAAACGCTGGGTCAAGGCATGCCAGTCCTCATCGGAAAGCACGGCGTCGCCGCGCAGGCCAACGCGTTCGTCGGGCTCGATGCCTTTGAGCTCGATGCGATAGACCGGGGTACCGTCATCGGGGCCAAGCATCTCCTGAAGGGCTCCTCGGGACGGAAAGCCGGCTGCGGTCGCGTCTTTCTCCGTCAATTCGGAGCCGCTCGCGATCGAGATGTCCCCGATCCTAACCGCACCTGACGCCGTTCTGACCCGCCCGCCGGCCTTGACGGTCGGCCGCTTCCAGCGCCGAAAAGCGAGCGTCACTTCATTGCGCGCGATCTTGTCCAGCAAGGATTGTTTGAACAGCAACTCAAACCTCACTCGGGCATGGGTTCCTCGCCCCCGCAAAGCGGGGGAGAGGTGGCTCGGGCAAAGCCCGAGACGGAGAGGGGGGCGAATTCTATGCCAGACGCGAGTTCGGATATGCTGAGTTCCTTGGCGCCCCCCTCTGTCCTGCCGGACATCTCCCCCTCAAGGGGAGAGATCGGATGTCGCATATGGCTTCGCCAATCTCCAATGGTGACAAAAGGGCGAGGCGCGCGAGCTGCCAATCTCCCCCCTTGAGGGGGAGATGTCCGGCAGGACAGAGGGGGGTGTTCAAGCGCCGACATATCCCTCAAAACCTCGGAATGTCCGGAAACGGCAGCTTGCCGCCGGAAATGTGCATGCGGCCGAGTTCGGCGCATCGCCGCAGCTGCGGGAACACTTTTCCCGGGTTGAGCAGATGGTTGGGATCGAAGGCGCATTTGACGCGCATCTGCTGGTCGAGATCGATCTGGGTGAACATTTCCGGCATCAGGTCGCGTTTTTCCACGCCCACACCGTGTTCGCCGGTCAACACGCCGCCGACCTTGACGCAGAGCCGCAATATGTCGGCGCCGAAGCTTTCGGCCTTGTCGAGTTCGCCCGGTACGTTGGCATCGTAGAGGATCAGCGGATGCAGATTGCCGTCGCCGGCGTGAAAGACATTGGCGACGCCGAGACCGTATTTTTCCGACAGCTCGCGCATGCCGGCGAGCACGCGCGGCAGCTCCTTGCGCGGGATGGTGCCGTCCATGCAGTAGTAGTCGGGCGAGATGCGGCCGACGGCCGGAAACGCCGCCTTGCGGCCGGCCCAGAAGCTCAGCCGTTCATGTTCGGACTGCGAAATGCGGCAGGTGGTCGAGCCGTTCTTGTAGGCGATCGCCTCGACCAGACCGATCAGATGATCGACCTCGACGCCCGGCCCGTCGAGCTCGACGATCAGCAGCGCTTCGACATCCAGGGGATAGCCGGCATGGACGAAATCCTCGGCGGCGTGGATCGCCGGCCGGTCCATCATCTCCATGCCGCCCGGAATGATGCCGGCGCCGATGATGTCGGCGACGCACTGGCCGCCCTGCTCACTGGTCGGGAAGCCGATCAGCAGTGCGCGAGCCGTCTCCGGTTTCTTCAGGATGCGCACGGTGACCTCGGTGACGACGCCAAGCAGCCCTTCCGAACCCGTCATGACGCCGAGCAAGTCATAACCTTCCGCATCGAGGTGACTGCCGCCGAGCCGTACCACTTCGCCATTCATCAGCACCATCTCGATGCCGAGCACATTGTTGGCGGTAAGGCCGTATTTCAGGCAGTGCACGCCGCCGGAATTCTCCGCGACATTGCCGCCGATCGAGCAGGCGATCTGGGAGGATGGATCGGGGGCGTAGTAAAAGCCCTGCTGCTCGACGGCGGTGGTGATGCCGAGATTGGTGACGCCCGGCTGGGCAACGACAACGCGATTGGGGAAATCGATCTCGAGGATACGGTTGAAGCGGCTCATCACCAAAAGCACCGCGTCCTCGAGCGGCAGCGCGCCGCCCGACAGCGAGGTCCCGGAGCCGCGCGGCACGACGCGGACGTTGCGATCGTTGCAGTATTTCAGCACGCGCGAAACCTGCGCCACCGTTTGCGGCAGCACGACGACCAGCGGCAGCTGCCGATAGGCGGTCAGGCCGTCGCTCTCGAAGGCGCGCATGGAATTGGCGGCGTCGACGACGCCCTCACCCGGCACGATGATGCGCATGTCGGCGACGATCTCGTCGCGCCGGCGCATCGTGGCGTCGTCTGGTTTCGGCATGGCCAGGCCGGACATCAGCAGCCTCATTTCGCTTGACTGGTCAAAATCTTTTACCAGTGAAGCGCGTTGGGTGCAAATCCTGTGGTGGTTGGGAATCCGGCATCAAGGCTGAGGCAAGCTTCCGCAGCGGCAATCTGCCGCTGTCTCACCCTCCCCCGCGCGGCGCTCTACGAG
>NZ_RZPQ01000536.1:0-444 GCF_003999135.1 Mesorhizobium sp. M7A.F.Ca.CA.004.06.1.1
GGCGAATCTCGGCCAATGCCCGCCCGGCATGGTCGTTGATCAACGGGTTGTAGTTGAAGAACAGGTCGAGCCCGTCGACGCCGATGTTGCGGAAATTCCTGAGATGCAGCGCCCGGCACATGGTTTCCACAAACAGCCGGTCCGAGACGGCAACGCTTTCAAAGAACACCTTCGGCGCGCCGGGGCGGCCGGCACGGTGCGGCTCGATCAGGGCTTCGGCCGCGACCGCGTGAAGGAAACGGCCGCGCGGCGCGAAAATCGGCTGATAGGCGCTGCGCAGCCGGAACTCGCCATGGATGCCGTATTCGATGCCGACTTCGTCGACCCGGATCGCATCGCCGACATTGCGCCGCCGATCGTCTCTCATGTCGCCACGCGGCGCCCGAAGGCCTTGACCGGCCGCGCCGAAGGCGTTCCCACGGCCGGAGCCGACTTGTCGACGGC
>NZ_RZPQ01000536.1:454-4138 GCF_003999135.1 Mesorhizobium sp. M7A.F.Ca.CA.004.06.1.1
GTCGACGGCAGCAGCGACAGGCGCCTGCCTGGCCTTGTCGAAGACGCCAAAGCTGGTCGGCGCCAATTCGGGCCGCGCCAGCACGAAACCCTGCACCATCGACGCACCCGATTTCTCGGCGAGCTCCAGTTGCCAGCCCTCCTCGATGCCTTCGAACACCGTATGGATACCTTGCTCCTCGAAGTTCTTCACCATGGTGGTCAGCAACGCGAAGCCGGCGCCGGACTCCATCAGCTGCGTGATCCAGTAGGCATCGAACTTGACGATATCCGGCTTCAATTCCTTGACCCGATTGATGTCGGAATCGTCCGCGCCATAATCGTCGACGGCGATGCGAAAACCGTTGGCCCTCAGTGCCGCGACGAAGCCATGCAAGGCTTCCTGCGACGCCGACCGCTGCTCGGTCACCTCGCAGACGACGCGACGCGGGTCGATGCCGGCCTCGTGCAGCACGAGCCGCATTTCGCGCAAGGCAGCGTCGGCAACGGCGCGTTCGGTGAACACTGACGGGTCGAAATTGACGAAGATCGATGCTTCCCGCGGCAGGCAGGCACCGGCGTTGAGAAGATGCAGCGTCCTGGTCAGCGCCTCGATATGCAGCCGGTCGGCGGCCGGGCAGGTCGAGAAGAAATTCATCGGCGATTGCGGCTCGCCGTCGCGGAACGGCCGGATCAGCCCTTCGAACGCGACCACCGACAGCTTGCCTTCCTTGAAAGCGAAGATCGGCTGGAAGGCGCTTTGCAGCGTGTAGATACCCCAGACACCGGTGGAGGTGCCGTCGTCCTGACGGATGATGTGGGCAAGCCCGACGCTGCGCGACACGGTTCCTCGCTCCGCAATTGGTCTGCCATCCTGCCACTCAAGCCTCTACCGCTCGTTAATGAATTTATTGTTGCCGACCCCGGGTCCCGATCACAGCTCCTTGAGACCTGGATCAGCCGACAATACTTGCGTTGCGCGAAATCATGCGACATGAGAAGCGCCGCGGTCGCTCCTGGCCGCGCCGATCTTCCATGGAGACGTCAAGCTCATGGCCTTTCTTGCCGACACCCTTTCCCGCGTGAAGCCTTCCGCCACCATCGCGGTCACGCAGAAAGCGCGCGAGCTGAAAAATGCCGGCCGTGACATTATCGGGCTTGGCGCCGGCGAACCGGATTTCGACACGCCCGACAACATCAAGAATGCGGCAATCGAGGCGATCCGCCGTGGCGAAACCAAGTATCCGCCGGTTTCGGGCATCGTGCCGCTGCGCGAGGCGATCGCAAAAAAGTTCAAGCGCGAGAACAATCTCGACTACAAGCCCGAGCAGACCATAGTCGGCACCGGCGGCAAGCAGATCCTGTTCAACGCCTTCATGGCGACGCTGAACCCCGGCGACGAGGTCATCATTCCTCGCCCCTATTGGGTCAGCTACCCCGAGATGGTGGCCATATGCGGCGGCACCTCCGTGTTTGCCGACACCTCGATCGACAACGGCTTCAAGCTGACCGCTTCCGTGCTGGAAAAGGCGATCACGCCGAAGACCAAATGGCTGCTGATGAACTCGCCGTCGAACCCGTCGGGTGCCGCCTATACCGAAGCCGAATTGCGCGCGCTGGCCGACGTGCTGTTGAAGCATCCGCATGTCTGGACGCTGACCGACGACATGTACGAGCACCTGACCTATGGCGATTTCGTCTTCAGGACCATCGCCGAGGTCGAGCCTAAGCTCTACGAGCGCACGCTGACCATGAACGGCGTGTCGAAAGCCTATGCAATGACCGGCTGGCGCATCGGTTATGCGGCGGGTCCGGTTCAACTGATCAAGGCGATGGACATGATCCAGGGTCAGCAGACATCGGGCGCCTGCACCATTGCGCAATGGGCATCCGTCGAGGCGCTGAATGGCCCGCAGGATTTCATCGCCAAAAACAAGGCGATCTTTCAAGGCAGGCGCGACCTTGTCGTGTCGATGCTCAACCAGGCACGCGGCATCACCTGTCCGTCGCCGGAAGGCGCCTTCTATGTCTATCCTTCCTGCGCCCAGCTGATCGGCAAGAAGACCAAGGCCGGCAGGCTGATCGACACCGACGAGACCTTCTGCTCGGAACTGCTCGAAGCCGAGGGCGTCGCGGTGGTGTTCGGCTCGGCCTTCGGCCTCGGGCCCAACTTCCGCATCTCCTACGCGACCTCGGAGACGCTTCTGGAAGAAGCCTGCACACGCATCCAGCGTTTTACGGCTTCGCTGACCTGACCGACGCACTATGAATGCAAAAACCCGGCTTCACCGCCGGGTTTTTTAATGGGCCGTCAGCCTCACGCCTCGTGCTTGGTCTCTTTGGCCGAGCGCGCCTCGGCCGGCGCCAGCACGGCGACCAGCAATGCGGCGGTGAGGAACGCGCCGATCGCTGCCGTCAGCATCGCGGCGTGGAAGCCGCCGGCATAGGCGGCAGCATAGAGTTCATGCACGCCGCTTTCGCCCATCGCCGCATCGGTTGCGAAATCATGCCGTGAAATCGCAGCACGGGCGACCGCTTCCGCGTTGGCGACACCGGCATCGCCGAGATACCCGGTCAAAAGGTTGGTTGCCCGCATGCTCATCAAGGCGCCGAGCAAGGCGATGCCGATGGCAAGGCCGCTCTGGCGGGTGGCATTGATGACCGCCGACACCATGCCCGAGCGTTCGCGCGGCGCATAGGACATGGCGGCAGCGCTGCCGGTCGGGATTGCAAGCGCATTGCCGAGGCCGCCAATGGCGAACAGAAGGCACAGCATCGCATAGGGCGTCGAAGGGCCGGCCCAGCACATGCCGAGCATGGACAGGCCGATAGCAACATAGCCGATGGTCATCAGCGCGGAGTGACCATAGCGCGCGCTCAGCCTGCCGATCCATGGCGACACCACGATCTGGACGATGAAGGCCGGCGCCATGCGCAGGCCGGTCTGCGTCGGCGACCAGCCCTGCACCTGCTGCAGGAACATCGAGAAGAAGAAGACGCTGGAATAGGAGGTGAAGCCGAGCGCGAACGAAGCGACATTGGCGACGGCGAAGCGGACATCGCGGAACAGGCCAAGCGGCAGCATCGGGCGTGCAGTGCGCGCCTCGAAGCCGAGGAAAGCAGCCAGACCGACGACGCCGGCGACCAGCGCCGCGACCGTCCTTGGCTCGCCCCAGCCATTCTCGCCGGCCGAGATCAGGCCGAAGGTCAGCGCCCCCAGCCAAAGGATGCTGAGAGCCAGGCCGACGAGGTCGAGATGGGCATGTTCGGGATGCGCCGTCTCGTTGATCGAAACAGCACCGAGCGCGATCGTGATCAAGCCCAGCGGCAGGTTGATCAAGAAGATGCTTTGCCAGCCGACGGTCTCGACCAGGATGCCACCGAGGACGGGACCAACGAGCAGAGAGATGGCGGCGAACGACGCCCAGCCGCCAATGACGCCAGCGCGCTGGCGCGCATCGGGAAAGGCCTGCGTCAGGATCGACAGCGCGCCTGGAATGAGCAGCGAGCCGGCGATGCCCTGTACCACCCGGCCGGCCAGCAGAACCGGCAGATTGGGCGCGACGGCGCAGATCAGCGAACCGGCCACGAAGATGCCGACGCCGGCCAGCCACGAGCGCTTGCGGCCATAGCGATCGCCGATCAGGCCGGACGACAGCATGAAGGCGGACAGGCACAGCGTGTAGGAGTCGACCACCCATTGCAG
>NZ_RZPQ01000537.1:0-4127 GCF_003999135.1 Mesorhizobium sp. M7A.F.Ca.CA.004.06.1.1
GATGCTTATCTGCGTCGAATCGGGCATGTCGGTGGAAGCGGCACTGCGCAAGGTCGCCGACGAGATCGGTGCGCAATCGGTGGCGCTGGCGGAAGAGTTCATCCTCACCAACGCCGAGCTTTCCTACCTGCCGGAGCGCAAGCAGGCCTACGAGAACCTGGCAAGCCGCACCGGCCTGGATTCGGTCAAGTCGGTGTCGCAGGCGCTCGTCCAGGCCGAGCGTTACGGCACGCCGGTGGCGCATGCACTGCGCGTGCTTGCCGCCGAAAGCCGCGACATGCGCATGAATGCTGCCGAGAAGAAGGCCGCCGCCCTGCCGCCAAAGCTCACAGTGCCGATGATCCTGTTTTTCCTGCCGGTGCTCTTCGCCATCATCCTGGGTCCCGCCGGCATTCAGGTCAGCCAGCGCGGTATCTTCGGCGATCATCCGGCGCCGGCAACAAACGCCCAGTAGCGGCAAGGCAAATTCCTGCATTCCCTCAAACGAAGAAGCCGCGCATGCAGCGCGGCTTCTTCGTTGGGCATCGGGATTGTGGTCTCAGTTGGTCGCGGATTTCGGCTTGTCCTGGTCCTTGAGCTGGCTCCAGGCATTCTGCTGGGCCAGCATCTGCCTGAGATAGGCGACGTTTGCCTGCGCCTGTTCGGGCGAGAGCTCCTGCGAGGCGATCTTCTCGGCCTCGTCGAACCGGCCTTGCAGGCCGACGACCAGTGCCAGGTTCTGGCGGACGCGGCTGTCCGCATTCGGCTGCTGCGCGGCCGAGCGCATATAGGTTTCGGCGGTGCGCAGGTCACCTTCCAGCACATACGACATGCCAAGATTGGAGAGCACGGAAGGCTCGTTCGGCTTAAGGTCGAGCGCCTTGCGGTAAAGCTGGCGCGCATCGTCCTTCTGGCCGGTCTGGTCGAGGATGGCCGCTTCGGCCGACACCAGCTTCCAGTCGGGATATTCCGGTGTTTGAGCGCGGCGCACGGCGTCGAGCGCCGCCTCGAACTGGCCATTGGCGGCCAGCGCCTTGCCATAGGAGGCAAGCACGTCACGATCCTTGGGCAAAGCGATGGCGAGTTTGCGCATCACAGCCAGCGACTGGTCGGCGTCGCCATCCATCTGCAACGCCGCCGCATAGTTCGTCGCCATCCGCTTGTCGTTGGGGTTCTTCGCGTAGGATTGGCCAAGTGCACCGGTGGCATTGTGCAGTTCGCCGGCCGACATGCTTTCAAGCGGTTTGCCGCTGGTGCGTGCGATAGAGCCGGTGGAGAGCTTGTCGGTTCCGCAGCCGGCGACGCCGGCCGCCAGCGCCAGCACAAGGGCCGTGGTGATGAGCCGTTTTCCCCTGGCATTGATCCTGCGGTTGGTCGGCATGGCCACCTAAGCCTCCATTCGTGCGCGGCCATTGCGTGGCCGTCTTCCCTCCCGCAGAAATATTCTGTTAACCCTAACGGACGGTTAAGAACGGCGACTCACACGGAGAACATCGCATGCCTGTCGAACTCGTCGGGAAGACATTGCCGGGCGCGCTGCCGGTCCATCTGATCGCCAGGGACGGTCTGGACGCGGCCGGCCTTGCGCCGGCCGCTGTCGCCTGGGCCAGGGCCAACGGCTTTTCCGGCGAGGCAGGCAGGACGCTGGTCGTGCCCGGCGAAAACGGGGCGCTCGGCGGCGCCTTGTTTGGTATCGGCGATGGCGAAGGCGCGCTCGCCTTTGGCGCGCTGTCGAAAGCCTTGCCGGAAGGCGACTGGCATTTCGCCTCGGCGCCGGCCGAGCCGGACCTCGCGGCGACCGCGCTGCTGCTCGGCGGCTATGTCTTCACCCGTTACGGCAAGAAGCCAGGCAAGGCGCTGCGCTTCGGCCTGCCGGCAGGCGTCGATGGCGGGCGCGTAGGCCGCATCGCCGATGGCGTCTTCCTGACACGCGATCTGGTCAACACGCCGACCAGCGATATGGGTCCAGAAGATTTGGAGCAGGCGGTGCGGACCCTGGCCGCCAGGCACAAGGCCGAAGTCTCGGTGGTCAAGGGTGACGATCTCCTCGACCGGAATTTCCCGATGATCCATGCTGTCGGCCGTGCGTCGGCCGGCGCGCCGCGCCTGATCGATATGCGATGGGGGCAGCAAGGGGCGCCGAAGGTGACCCTGGTCGGCAAGGGCGTCTGCTTCGACACGGGCGGTCTCGACATCAAGCCATCGTCCGGCATGCTGCTGATGAAAAAGGACATGGGCGGTGCTGCCAATGTCCTTGGCCTCGCCTCGATGATCATGGCTGCCGGGCTGAATGTGCGGCTGCGCGTGCTCATTCCCGCGGTTGAGAATTCGATTGCCGGCAACGCCTTCCGGCCCGGAGATGTGCTTGCGAGCCGCAAGGGCATCACTGTCGAGATCGGCAATACGGATGCCGAGGGGCGGCTGGTGCTGGCCGATGCGCTGGCGCTGGCCGACGAGGAGGAGCCGCAGCTTCTGGTCGACATGGCGACGCTGACCGGGGCTGCCCGCGTCGCGCTCGGCCCCGATCTGCCGCCGTTCTACACAAGTGACGAAGCGCTGGCATCCGATCTTGCGGCGGCTTCCGTCGCGGCCGAGGACCCTCTGTGGCGCATGCCGCTGTGGCGGCCCTACGATGCAAAACTGTCGTCGAAAATCGCCGACATCAACAATGTCACATCAGACGGTTTCGCCGGCTCGATCACGGCGGCGCTGTTCCTGAAACGCTTCGTCGAAAAGACCGAGGGCTGGGCGCATTTCGACATCTTCGCCTGGAACCCGGCCGATCGTCCGCATGGCCCCGCCGGCGGCGAGGCACAAGGCATCCGCGCCCTAGAGCGGATCATCGCGAAACGCTACGGCTGACGGTTGCAGGCGGAGCCGGCAAAATTGCCTCGACTGAAACGGAACCGAAACAATTTGCCGTCATGCTGGCGCGATGTCGATTGCTATGCGCCCGAGCCAGGCCTTGCGACTGTGGCAGCAAGTGATGCTGTCACAGGTGCGCGACGACGCGCCCGATCTGACCATGCGCCAGACGGCGATCCTGTTCACCATCTATCTCGACCCGCCACCGCACACCGTGCGCGGGCTCGCCGCGCGCCTCAATGTCACCAAGCCGGTGATCACCCGCGCGCTCGACACGATGGGCGCTTTGAAACTCGTTTCGCGTCACCGCGATGAACTCGACAAGCGCAATGTGCTGATCAGGCGCACGGTCGAGGGCGCGCTCTTTGTCGAGCGCTTCGGCGATGGTATCATCGCCAAGGCGCTCGAACTGCCGATGTGAGCGCATTACCTTTCAACAGAGTGTTCGATTTGACTGCCAGGGATGCCCGCCTTCACGCTTTTCGCTCCGATCTCGCCGATGCAAGGCTGAAGGGCGAGGTCACCGCCGAGCGCTTCGTCGCCGGCCGGCCGGCGCGGGTCACCGCGTCAGTGGCCGATATGCGCAAGGCGCCGCGGCCGGACGCCGGCGTCAACACGCAAGCGCTGTTCGGCGACGATGTCCTGGTCTTCGATGTCGCTGAGGGCTGGGCCTGGGTCCAGGCCGAACGCGACGGCTATGTCGGCTACGTCGCCGACACGATGCTGGGCAAACGGGACCATGCGCCGACGCACATCGTCTGCGTGCCGCGCACCTTCCTCTACCCCGGGCCGGATCTGCGCTTTCCGATCGCCGGACAATTGTCGATGGGATCGACGGTGACGGTGACGGAGGCCGCCGAGACGCGCGGTACGCACTATGCGGTCCTGCCTTCCGGCGAGGCGTTGATCGCAAGCCACCTGCGGCCGCTGAGTGAAGCTGCCTCCGACTATGTCGCGGTTGCCGAGGCGTTTCTCGGCACGCCCTATCTCTGGGGCGGCACTTCCGGTTTCGGCATCGACTGTTCGGGCCTTGTGCAATTGGCGATGCGCATGGCCGGCAAAGACGTGCTGCGCGATTCCGACATGCAGGCGGCGACACTTGGCGAGCCGCTCGAACCGGGACCTGATTTCTCCGGGTTGCGACGCGGCGATCTGGTGTTCTGGAAGGGCCATGTCGCCGTCATGACCGACGCCGACACGATGATCCACGCCAACGGCCACACCATGCTGGTGTCGCGCGAAGGGCTGAAGGACGCCGTCGCCCGCATCGGATATCTTTACGG
>NZ_RZPQ01000538.1:0-4121 GCF_003999135.1 Mesorhizobium sp. M7A.F.Ca.CA.004.06.1.1
TAGCGCCACGGGTGGCCTCCATGCCCGCCGCACCCGGCCCGGTCGAGCCCAGCCACGCTTCGCTGGCGGTGATGCCGTTTGTCGAGGAGAGCGGCGGCACGCGCGGCGGATTGGCCGACGGTTTCACCCACGACATCATCACCCGCCTGGCCAAGCTCAGGGATTTCTTCGTCATCGCGCGCGGATCGGTGTTTGCGCTGGCAGAGCAGAACATCGCGCCCGAGGATGCCGGCCGCCGGCTGAATGTCGACTATGTCGCCACCGGCACGGTGCGCAGCCCGTCTGGCCGCCTCATCGTCGGCGTCGAACTAATCGAGGTGCGCAGCGCCAGGATCGTCTGGGCCGAGACCTTCGAGCGCAGGCCCGATGACATCTTTTCCGTGCTCGACGACATCGGCAACAGTATCGTCTCCTCGATCTCGGCCGAGATCGAAACCGTCGAGCGCAACCGCGCCATGCTGAAGGCGCCCAACTCGCTCAACGCCTGGGAAGCCTACCATCGCGGCCTCTGGCACATGTACCGCTTCACCCAGGCGGAAAACGAACAGGCGCGGCATTTCTTTGCCCAGGCCTTGCAGCTCGACCCGACCTTTGCCCGCGCCTATGCCGGCCTGTCCTTCACCCACTGGCAGAACGCCTTCCAGCGCTGGGGCGACCGCGACCGCGAAAGCGCGCTGGCCTTCGAGAGCGCCGGACACAGCCTGCTGGTCGACGACCACAATCCGGCCGCGCATTGGGCGATGGGCCGGGCGCTGTGGCTGCGCGGCGAGCAGGACGGCTCGCTGCTCGAACTCGAGCGGGCTGTCGATCTCAGCCCCAACTTCGCGCTTGGCCACTACGCGCTGTCCTTCGTGCATTCGCAGTCGGGCGACCCGCGAGCGGCGATAGGCTCTTCGGATCATTCGCGCCATCTCAGCCCGTTCGACCCGCTGCTGTTCGGCATGCTGGGCGCACGCGCCATGGCGCATGTCCGGCTCGGCCAGTTCGAGGAAGCGGCCGAATGGGCGCTGAAGGCGGCGGCGCGGCCCAACGCCCACGCCATCATACTGGCGATCGCCGCGCACTGCCTGGCGCTGGCCGGACGGCTCGACGAGGCGCGCGGCTTCGCCGCCGCCATTCGCAAGACAAGGCCGGACTATTGCGCCGACGATTTCATCGGCACCTTCCGCTTCGAGCCGGACGCCGTGGCGCTGTTCCGGCAGGGCGCCAGGCTTATCGGGCTGAACTGAAGCCTGGCTCGCCATCTCTGGGATCGCCTGGGAATTTCGCCTCAATTCCGCCGGGTTAACGAAGTCGGAAGGAGTTGTTTAACTGTTTGCGGCTATGTCACCGCGTGGGGGACGACAAAGTGAGTATGATGAGCAACAGCCCCGACAAGCGCAATGAATGGCGCGCCATATTCTACGTGCAAGCTCGCGTTGCCATCCTGTTTGTCCCGGTGGTTGCCAGCCTGCTGATCATAGCGGCGCTTGCCGGCAACGAACGCAAATCCGTTCCCAGCATGATCGACCCGACCGTCACCGGCTCCGTGCGGTAGACCGGCGGTCATCGGCTCTTCGAGATGCTGTCGGAGGCGGGCGCCTGGCGTGCGCTATCGGCGGTTTTCATTTGGCGCTAAAATCATCCGATGGCACTGAATGAGTGGGCCCGAACGATCAAGCGCGATGTGCATGCGCTCTACCTCGCCGCTCGCGATCCCCGAACGCCCTGGTACGCCAAGGCGCTTGCCGTGTGTGTTGCAAGCTATGCCTTGTCGCCAATCGACCTGATCCCCGATTTCATTCCGGTGATCGGCTATCTCGACGACGTCATCCTTGTCCCTTTGGGCGTCCTTGCCGTGGTCAGGATGATACCGCCCGAGGTGATGGCGGAACACAGAAAGACCGCCGCGCTGGCCGCCGACAGGCCGGTGAGCCGCTACGCGGCGGTGATCATTGTTTGTATCTGGACTGCCTCGATCGTGCTGGCCGGGTGGCTGGGATATCTGTATTTCGCTGACTGACTGCCAGGCCGTTCAGCAGGGAAACCGCCGCCAATGAAGCCCGGACGGATCGCGCTTTTCCCGGGATTCCGTCGCCATGCGGCGCCGCTCAAACAAAGCGCGGGATCGGGCCGTTCTGCGGGGTCACGTCGTCGCCGAGGTCGACAAACACCTCGTCGACATAGCACCATGCCCAGCCTTCCGGCGGATCGTAGCCCTCGATGATCGGATGCTTGGTGGCGTGAAAATGCCTGGTGGCGTGGCGGTTGGGCGAGTCGTCGCAGCAGCCGACATGGCCGCAGGTGCGGCAGAGCCGCAAATGCACCCATTGCGACCCGCTCTTCAGGCACTCCTCGCAGCCGAGCGCGCTCGGCGTCACCTTCCTGATGTCGCGCGTATGCCTGCATTCATCCATCATGGTCTCCCTGCTGTTTGAGGTGCGTCCGCGCGCGCGAGATATGCATGCAATGCCGCGACCACCTGGGCGCCTTCGCCGACAGCCGCCGCGACGCGTTTGACCGAACCGGCGCGGACGTCGCCGATGGCGAACACGCCGCTGCGGCTGGTCTCCATCTGCGCCGATCCCAGCTCCGATCCGGTGCGCACGAACCCCCTGGCGTCCAGCGCCACACCGCAATTCGCCAGCCAATCGGTGTTCGGGTCGGCGCCGATGAAGAGAAAGAGATGGCGGATCGGGCGCGTCGTTTCCGCGCCGCTGGCGCGGTTGCGCCATCGCACCGTGCCAAGATTGCCCTCTTCGCCGTCCAGCGCCTCGATTTCGGTCCCGGTCAGCACCTCGATGTTCGGCTGCGCCTTGATGCGTTCGACCAGGTAGCGCGACATGCTGGCATCGAGGCTGCCACCGCGCGCCAGCAGCGCCACTTTGCGCGCATGACTGGCCAAGTAGACAGCCGCCTGCCCGGCCGAATTGCCGGCGCCGACCAGCGCCACTTCCTGGTCCGCGCAAAGCCGCCCTTCAATGGGCGACGCCCAGTAATGCACGCACGTTCCCTCGAACCGCGCCAGATTGGCGATGTCGAGGCGGCGATAGCGCGCGCCGCTGGCGATCACCACGCTGCGCGTGCGCACGTCTCGCCATCACCGACATCGAGCAGATAGCGGGCGCCTGACGCGTCGGAGGCGGCGCTCAAAAGCTTCGCCTCGTCCGGGATGACCATTTCGACGCCGAATTTCTGCGCCTGGTTGTAAGCGCGCGCCATCAGCGCCATGCCGGTAATGCCTGTGGGGAAACCAAGATAGTTCTCGATGCGCGAGGATGCACCGGCCTGTCCGCCGAAGGCGCGGCAGTCGAGCACGATCGTCGATAGGCCTTCGGAGGCCGCATAGACCGCCGCCGCCAGCCCTGCCGGGCCGGCGCCGACGATGGCCACGTCATAGACCGTATCGGCATCGATCGGCCGCAGCAGGCCGATGCAGCGGGCGAGGTCCTTTTCGCCGGGGTTCATCAGCAGCCTGCCGTTTGGACAGAGCACGATCGGCAGGTGGTGAGGATCGACCTCGAAGCGTTCTACCAGGGTTTTGGCGCAGGGATCGCTGCCGGAATCGAGCACGCGATGCGGCTGGCCGCTGCGGGCGAGGAAGCCCTGCAGGCGCAACACGTCGGCATTGTCCTGGGGTCCGATGATGATCGGCCCGCTGGTAGCGCTCTCCAAAAGCCCGACGCGGCGCAGGATCAGCGCCCGCATGATGCGCTCGCCGAGATTGGCCTCCTGCACCATCAGGTCGCGCAGCCGCTGCGAGGCGATGACGAACGCCTCCACCGGTTCGGCGGCCTGCGCATTGACCAGCGAGGGACGGGCCGAAAGCTGCGCCAGCTCGCCGACAAAGCTGCCGGGGCCATGGGTGACGATCGTCTCGCGCCGGCCGAGCCCGCCGTCCTGGGTGATGTCCACGCTGCCCGACAGCACGACGATCAGACCGGGCGCCACATCGCCTGCTTCGATGATGTGCTCGCCGGCGGCATAGGCGCTGGCCTCGCCGAACCGGCGCATGCGGTCGATGTCCACCTCGGCCAGCGTGGGGAACGCCTGGTCGCGGCGGGCACCGAATATCTGGGTGGTGGATTGAGCCATGGTTTTGAGCGTAGCGAAGCGGGCGCGGAGTTTGAAGCGGTTTGTGA